>JAPUKJ010000326.1 GCA_027295705.1 Ignavibacteria bacterium
TGCAAGGGGGTTGAGAGAGGCCGGAATCAAAAAAGGCGATAGAGTTGCCGGCTATGTAGCAAACGTCCCAGAAGCAATTATTGCATGTTTGGCATGTGCCAGCATTGGCGCAACGTGGAGCAGTGCTTCTCCGGATTTTGGTGTGGACGCGCTTTGAGACCGTCTCAAACGGGTGGAACCGAAGCTAGTATTTGCTAGTACCCACTACCGTTACAGCGGCAAGACTTTCCGGACCGACCAGGTCGTGAAGGAATTACACAAGAAAATTTCATCTGTTCAGACTATTGTGGCAATCCCGTATGCGGTAGAAGAAGCAAATATTCTCGGTGACGTCACTTGGCAAGATTTTCTTGGAGCTGAAGAACCATCGGACCTCATCTTTGCGCAGGTTCCATTCGAACATCCTCTTTACATTCTATTTTCCTCGGGCACAACAGGTGCCCCTAAATGTATTATTCATGGAACCGGCGGTGTGCTATTACAACACAGAAAGGAATTGCAATTGCATTGTGATCTCCGAGAAGGAGACGCTTTACTGTTTTTTACCACTTGCGGTTGGATGATGTGGAACTGGCAGCTAAGTGCATTGTCCCTAGGTGCTACAATATGCCTCTACGATGGCAACCCAGCATACCCCGACTTAACATCTATCTGGCGGGTCGTTGATGAACTCAACATCACCCATTTTGGAACGAGCGGTCGGTACATAGAAAGCTGTATGAAAGATCAGCCGCCCACAAAGCCCGGAGCTCTCGGAAAGATGACTTCTCTGCGCACTGTTCTCTACACAGGGTCTCCTCTTTCACCCAAAGGGTTTCACTGGATCTACGACACCATTAAAGAAGACCTGCATCTGGCAGGGATCAGCGGAGGTACGGACATCGTGTCCTGCTTCATCTTGGGTAACCCCAACTTGCCTGTGATTGCAGGGGAGATACAATGCAAGGGATTAGCAGTTGATGTGGTGGCTTTTGACCAACACGGTCAACCTGTATACAACGAACGCGGGGAACTCGTCTGTCGGCAACCGTTGCCCTCAATGCCTATCGGTTTTCTCAATGACCCGGAAGGCGACAAATATTATCACGCCTACTTTGATTATTATCCGGGTATGTGGCGACATGGCGATTACGTGCAATTCATGCCTGGTGGCGGGGTGGTTGTTTACGGACGAAGCGATGCAACTTTGAACCCCGGAGGCGTGCGAATTGGGAGCGCTGAAATATACTCCGCTCTTGAGGACATAGATTTTCTTTCAGGTTCAGTGGTCGTTGGTTGGAAGCCGCCGAACCAGTCCGATGAAAATATTATTCTCTTTGTGGTAGTTTCAAATAATCGACTTTTGGATGACCACAAATCAAAAATGATCTGCCAATCGATTCGGGAAAGATGCTCACCTCGGCATGTACCTCACCATATATATCAAATCTCAGAAGTTCCAGTCACGAGAAGTGGAAAAACGGTTGAACTTAGCGTGAAAGCAATACTGGCTGGAAAATCGATTTCGAATCGGAATGCGCTGGTGAATCCGCAGGTTTTGGAAGAAATTGACCAGATCCGAACTCAGTTATTGAGCGAGTACAAATCCGAATAGAAAATCAGATAAAGGTATACAAGAAACCCCCACAACTTTAATTGTGAGGGTTTTTGCTTGAGACGTACAACCTCTACGAATCCCATGAATTCGTGAGCCTAGAGATCTAATGAAACACGCGTGTAGTAAAACCCGCCGTTCATTCCAAACTGAGTAACTCTCCTGCTATAGACGAATCTGCCATCACTTCTGTTGCTGTTTAATCCCAATGCTGCACGTTCTTCTGATGTACCATGCTCATCCGGAAAGGTATTGAAAATATTAATACCCCCAACTGCGAGCCTTAGCCCTCTTATGAGTTCATAAGAAAGCTCTAGATCAACGAGCGTTTTGGCATCAAAAGTTTCATCATTTAACAGATTCGTGGGTTTGTATTCCACCTTACCATAATAATTTGCCCGTCCCGTGACGCTAAATCGGTCAATATCATATCTTGCTGAGACGGTCCCTTTCTGCCTTGGAAGGGCATCCTCGAGCCTGTTCTTCTCCTCACGATTAAAAATGGTTTCCTCAAAACCTGTCAGCAGCGAGGACGGCACCTTGACTTTCTCAACCTCAGTGTCCGTGATGTTCGCCGATCCTGTCAGTGTCAATCGACCGTCTCCCAATTGGGTTCTATAGGCAACAACTACATCCACGCCAGTGGTTCTCGTGTCCACGGCATTTGTGAAGAATTGTGCTGCACCAACCCCTTGCCTCGAAAACGGGGCTAAGATTGCCGCCACTGTCGGGTCACCATCGGTAAATCTACTCGATAATACAATTCGATCATCGATAGTTATGCGATAAAAATCCGCCGTGATGGATAAGTTGGGAATAGGCGTTGCAGTAAATCCCGCGCTTATGTTAACCGACGTCTCTTCTTCAAGGTCCGGTATGCCAAAAGCCTTGGTAACCGCGCTTCTATTATTGCCGGTAAGTACACGACTGGGCTCAAGCTCACCTGTTGCCGGATCGATAACGAACTGTATACTTACATTGTTGAACCAGATCTGATGAAGTGAAGGTGCGCGAAATCCGGTGCTGACCGCACCGCGAAAAGCAAAGTCTTCGTGGAGTTCAACTCGCGTAGCCAATTTACCACTTACTCTGCTCCCAAAGTCGCTGTAATTCTCGTACCGCCCTCCAACGTCGATCAGGAACTGATCTGTAATCTGGCTTTCAAAACCAGCATACGCGCTAATACTATTTCTGAACCTGTTTATTTCGTTGTCAGGCTGAAATCCGGGAAAGACCTGCGATCCAGGATTCTTAGGTGCCCCACTAGAAGTCGTGTCAAAATCTACTCCTGGCACATCACCACCATTTCCTAGTTGCCATGAAGCATCTTCTCCCGCCTCGATTTCGTAATTCTCAACTCTGAACTCACTACCTAAGACAAGAGAAAGAGACTTCAACGCTCCTTTTGTATCGATAGGCCTAACGACATCCAAGTTTCCAGTCGTTTGCGTGAAACATAATAGTCCCGCATCAAACGTCGTTGGACTTGCATCTCCTATATATTCGTTGAAAGTTTTTTAA
>JAPUKJ010000327.1 GCA_027295705.1 Ignavibacteria bacterium
GAAACGACATTGGACAAAGTTACGACAAGATTTCACGAAACATGGGAGAATGAAGCAGGACTTAAGACATTTGGACAAGCAGTCGCAGATGTGATGGCGTTTCACATTGATGAAGGTGCAGGATTTGATTTGACCGTTGACGAATGGTTCGATTTTGCCAATCGAGTCTCGTTTCAGGAAGCGCGAGCAAAGGCCAGGTCCAAGGGAATTAATATCATCTGGGATTGTGAAGTATCCAGAACACCTGAGGGTTATTACCAGATCCAGGGCGGAATCGAATATGCAATCGCAAAATCGCTTCCCGCAGCCCCTTTTGCCGACATCCTTTGGATGGAAACCAAAACGGCCAACCTGGCCGATGCAAAACAATACGCTGATGCGATCCATGCTGAATACCCTAACAAAATGCTAGCCTATAATTTGTCCCCTTCGTTCAACTGGGACGCAACCGGAATGAGCAATGAAGAAATGCGGAATTTCCCCAGAGAGTTGGGAAAACTCGGATTTGTGTTTGACTTCATCACATATGGAGGTCATCAAATTGACGGACTGGCGGGAGAAGAATTTTCCACAGCACTGAAACAAGATGGAATGCTTGCATTGGCGCGTTTACAACGGAAATTCAGACTGCTCAATTCTCCGTATAAAACACCCCAAACCTATGTGGGCGGCCCACGTTTGGATGGCGCTCTCATGGCCTCTTCAGGACGTACCGCAACAACCAAGGCTATGGGGAAGGGTTCCACACAGTTTCAGCATTTGGTTCAAACGGAGGTTCCACCTTCACTTCTCGAAAAATGGCTCGGGTTGTGGACGAAACAAAATGCAATTCCAAACACTTTGCGGGTTGAATTACGGCCACATACCGCAGGTTCAGATTTGTTGGAGTTGAATGTTTTAGATGAATCCAAAACGAAGATAGCTAACGTTATATTTGCATCGATACAGGATCGTAGGGACAGGAATATTCTATCCATTAGAGATCAAAATACATTCAATCAGGTATTCCGCAAGAAACGATTGATGACCTTAATCCATCTGTTTTTGATTCATCGGTATAAGATCGTCATGGTCCATTATGTTACTCCTACTGATGATAATCAGAGGCAGACTGAAAAAATGAAAGATTTAGGAATTTATGACGAGGTCAACACTGAAGTCGGTCAGATCATCGTGACTGGAGTCAATACGAAGCATGTTAAAGAGCTGCTTAATTCTGACCGAGTCGAACTAGAGAAACTCATTTCCAGGAGTTCAACAACAAAAGAAAAAGGATAGTGAAATCATCCAAGACATACATGTTGGTTCGACACAAAGTAGCCGACTTCTCAAGTCGGAAGCGCGTCTTTGATTCACATTCAGCAGCCCAGCAGGAAGCGGGTCTAAGAGTGGAGAAAGTTCTTCGTAACGTCGACCACCTGAACGAAGTGTTCTTGTTCTTTCAGGTCACAGATCTTGAGAAGGCACGTGGCTTTGTAAGCTCGCCCGAGGTGCCAGAGGCACAAACAGCAGTCCGGTGTCCTCGACAAACCAGACATCACATTCTCTCCTGATGGCCCAACGCATTAGCCGTTGCATGGTTCTGTTAGGCGCCCTTGTGCACAGCAGTCGGAGGATAACTCATGCGCAGAGTAAAGCTATTCGTCGCCATGAGCCTTGACGGGTTCATGGCCGGTCCCAATGAGGAAATCGACTGGCTATTCGCCGACCAAGATTATGGCCTCGCCAAATTCTATAAGTCAGTTGATACCGTGCTCATCGGACGCAAAACGTACGACTTCATGCTGAGGCACGGCAAGAAATCGTACAAGGGCAAGCAGAACTATGTCTTCTCACGCTCCCAGAAAGTCAGCGATTCCCCTGACGTTAAGTATGTCCCACAGGATCCCGCAAAGTTCGTGAGGCAGATTCGTCAGTCCAAGGGCAAGGACATTTGGCTCGTCGGCGGTGGGGAACTCTTTGCCTACTTGCTCAACCGAGGTCAGGTCGACGATATCATTTTGGCCGTGCATCCGACTGTTCTAGGGAAAGGCACTGCGCTTTTCCCACAACGATCAAACCCCGTCAAGCTAAAACTCGTCATCCATCGGAATTTCGACACGGGTCTAGTGGTTCTTCATTATCGTGTACAGAGTAAAGCGGCCAAGCTAGCAGACGTGTCAAACCAACCAGGGAGGATCAGATGATCAAAGGCGTACATACGATGTTCTACTCGTCGGACCCAGAGGGCCTGCGTGCCTTCATTCGAGACAAGCTCGGTTTTCCTTATACCGACGTCGGGGATGGATGGCTCATCTTCGATCTTCCTGAGGCCGACATGGGCTGCCATCCCGTCGATAAGGCGGATAGCGAGCGTACCGGAACCCACTACATTTCGTTTTATTGTGACGACATCCAGAAAACAGTGTCAGAGCTGAAGTCTCGCGGTGTCGAGTTCACGAACGAAATTGCAGACAAGGGTTACGGTCTCGCTACCCACTTCAAGATGCCGGGTGATTTCGAAGTCGAGCTTTACCAGCCACACTACGCCAAAGAGTCGGGAGTAGGTTGAATGAAGAGTGTTTAGCAAATCGTCGAGAATCAATAACAATATCATTTAAAGGAGATCCTGATATGCATTCCATAACGATGGTTACACTGATGCTGACTGTCTTCCTTCTCCGTGATGCCTTTGCCCAATCGGTTGTCCAACTCACCCCCGTCAAAGACAACACGCTCTACGAGGACCTTGGCGGCTCCTTGAGCAATGGCGCTGGAGATCATTTTTTCGCGGGTAGGACTACTGGGCTGTTGGGGGCGCCGCTGATTCGGCGAGGACTGTTGGCGTTCAACATTGCCGACAGCATTACTGCTGGGTCCACAATTGACAGTGTGGTTCTGAGGCTGCACATGTCCCGCACCAATTTTGTCGCGGGCCCAAGAACTGTGGAATTGCGTCGAGTATTGAGCAACTGGGGGGAGGGCGCATCCCACGCAGTCCTTCAAGAAGGCCAAGGAGCACCGGCTATGCCCAACGACGCGACCTGGATCCATACGTTTTTCAATACCAACTTCTGGTCGACTCCGGGTGGTGATTTCTCAAACACTGCAAGCGCAAGTCAATCCGTGAGCAACATAGGATTCTACACCTGGGGCTCCACATCACAAATGGTGGCTGATGTCCAGGATTGGCTGGATAATCCCACAACTAATTTTGGATGGCTTGTGCTTGGCGACGAAAGCAGTCCTACCACCACCAAAAGATTCGACAGCCGACAGAACCCAGTCGAAGCTGACCGCCCTGTGCTGACAGTCGCATACACAGGAGTGGTAAGCATCGAGGAACCTCGGGAGGATTTTCCGTTCGACTTTTCCATCAGCCAAAACTACCCCAACCCGTTCAATCCCGTCACCACGATTCGGTATAGTCTGCCTAATGGCCTCCACGTGATCCTGGAGATCCACGACAACTTGGGTCGGAAAATCAAAACGCTGGTGCATGAAAGGCAAGGGTCCGGTACTCATCAAGTTCAGTGGGATGGAACTAACGAAGAAGGGAGAGAAGTCGCCACCGGAGTTTATGTGTATCGCTTGCGTACTGAATCGTTTGTGGAGACACGGAAGATGGTGCTGTTGAGATGAGCTACTATAGGGCCGGACCGCAGACCTGATCGACCAGCCAAGCAGTTATCTTCTGTCCCCAGAGGATCACCGCAGCCAAAATGAGCCACAACTAGAAACATGTTAAGTGTTAGATCACAATATCGTTTTGTGTTGCTGGGTATCTATCTTGCCTGCACTCCTTCTCTCACGGGGTTTTGCCGTATCGTTTGCTTGTGGGGACTTGTACAGCGCTGTTAATGTTGTCCATATACCCAATGAGAATTGATCTTGCCCGTGCAATTCTGCTTATGGGAGCTTTATCAATTCTCGGAGGAGCGGTGATTAGCGTGGTGCTGTTCGACAACAGGCTCGATGCAGTCGAATGGACATCTTCGGTCTGCTAGCAATTCTTTATGCTTACCGACTCTACAAGGTCTTTGAGAATACATATAGTGGAATTTGAAGAACACCATTGGAACAACATCATGCCTGTAAAGATAGAGCGATTGTATGATTTCAAGAAGCGGAGTAAGAAAAAATCAGAATACGTACTGCTGGTGGATAGAGTATAGCCGCGTGGTGTATCCAAAGATGATCTGCCGATTGACGAATGGCTCAAAGAGATAGCCCCATCATCATATCTGTGGCAATGGTTTAGCCATGATCCAAAGAAATGGGATAAATTTAGGTCGAAGTATCTCGCGGAAATGCAATCCGAGAGAGATGAAATCCAAAGGCTAAGACAACTGGCCAAATCAAAAAGTCTCATACTGCTGTTTGGTGCCAAAGACCGTGATCATAATCAGGCCGCAGTACTGAAAGAACTGATAGCGGACTAGCAGGTCTTCAGAATGGTTAGTGCCGCCCAACGGTGAGTATTTCTTAGAAGGATCGCACTTCAAGCGTTCTCGCATCTTTTCGTCGAAGCTCGATAACAAGTCGACATCGCTTGTCAGGCAGTGAAGCGGCGATAGAAACTTTCCATGCGCACTCCTGAAATT
>JAPUKJ010000328.1 GCA_027295705.1 Ignavibacteria bacterium
GGAAGGCGCAGGAAAGGCCTACGAGTAAATTGAGCACGATGAAAAGGATGGGGCGCGGACCCTTCTGGCGACTTCGCTGGTGAAACATGAATATCCAGAACACAAGCGAAGTGAAGAGCAGGTCAGCTGTGAAACCTCCCGCAGCAGGATTCGCAAACAGGGCTGCCACAAATCCACTAATCCCGACACCCTCAGTCGTAAAATGCTGAATGAAGAAAGCGTAGGGGAGCACCGCGCCCACTATCGCAAGAACTAGATAGAGCGTCTTCATCTCATCTCTCCTCCAGTATTCTCCGTTGGTCGCTTGGCATTCCTAACAAATTCAAACTTGACATGGCAGCCTAACAACTGATTAGACTGCAATGATAACACAACGGTCCCGGTATATTTTCGTTACTTTTGATGATAAAGAACTAGGCTGCAGCTTCCTCCCTTAGCTCAAAGACTTTCATGATGTCATAGAGCGTCGTTCGCTGAGCGGCGGCAAAGCCTGCCCCATGAATCAGCTGAATGCACTCCTCGGTATTCGTCTTGTTTACAAAGTTCGCAGCAGCATGGACGTTCTCCTCCAACAATGTTCCGCCGAAATCATCCGCGCCAAAGTGGAGAGCAATCTGGCCTGCCTTTTTTCCTTCAGAAAACCATGAGGCCTGGATGCGTGGGAAATTATCTAGGTAGATGCGTGACAAGGCAATAATTTGCATGTAGCGGGTTGACGTTGCGTAATGCGGGATAATCTTCTCAAGCGGTGTATTGCCAGGCTTGAAGCTCCACGGCACAAACGCAGTGAAGCCATGATGCTCGTCTTGAAGCTGGCGGATAACCTCCAGATGTTCGATAATATCCTCGTCCTTCTCAAGATGTCCGTACATCATCGTGGCAGTTGATTTGTACCCAATTTTGTGTGCTTCACGCATGACATTCACCCAATCGGCACTCGTACCTTTGAGGTGACTGATCTTCTTCTTTACACGATCAGCAAGGATCTCAGCACCACCGCCCGGAATAGTTCGCTGGCCAGCGTCCCACAGTCTCCGGAGAACCTCGGAAATTGTGAGTCCTGAAACCTGAGACATTCCGATAATTTCAGACGTTGAAAAGAAGTGAGGCCACACTTCAGGAACTTCCTTCACTGTCCGCTCGACTAACTCTACGTAATACTCAAAAGGCAGCGCGGGATTAACTCCGCCCTGCAATAGCACCGTCGTAACGCCTTTGGTTGCCGACTCCTTGAAATTTTGAATCATATGGTCAACTGTGTAGGTGTACTCTCCCGCCCCTCCAGGGTGGCGGTAGAATGCACAGAAGATACAATCGACGTTGCAAATGTTTGTGTAATTAGGATTTGTATCGACGACGAAGGTTACCCGTGGTTCCGGATTCTTCTTGAAGCGAATCTCGTTGGCAAGGGAGCCTAGTTCGAGAAGTTCGGCTTTTTGCAGAAGGAAGAGGCCCTCCTGACGGCTAACCCGATCCCCGGTTCTTATCCTGGCAAATAAGTCTGATAGTCCCATTTCGAACAAATCTAGCTCAACAGAACAATCCTATCTGTAAACATCACTTCGATGTCTTACTCGAAAGATCACCACAGCACGTCGTTCATCATCAATCTCATAAATAACTCTATAGTCCCGTATTCGAATCCTCCAAGCAGTACGACCCTCGAGCTTTTTGCAGCCGGCGGTCTAGAGTTCCGTTCAAGATCTTTAAGATGCCTCAAGATCTCACTTTCGACTCGCGAAGGTAACTTGCGAAAATCTTTCAGCACAGACTTTGGAAGGACAACACGGTATCTCATCCAGCTCGTTTCTTGCGCTTTCGCTTGTATTCTTCAATTCCAAGTAGTCACCCGATTGGAGCTCTGATTTTACTTTCCGCCTTGCTTTATCATAAGCGCGAATATCATCAAGCTCTCGTTCGGCTTCGAGCAATCTCTCATAGGTGGCCACGGCGAGTACCACAGAGACGCGCTTTCCTCTACTATCTACAACATAAGGAACATTCTGTTCTTTCACTCGCCCCATATTGCCTCCTTGCTAGATGTCATACCTTCTACTTCCGATATCAACTGGCCAAAAGCTCCCATCGCCTCAGTCTCTCTTTCACCCAACCTGTAATTGAAGCCAGCCAAGTATTCTTGCGTCTCCTTTTCTGTGAGTCCGATCCGAGCTCCGCTTAGCAGTGCGCCTGCAAGGAAATCCTCTTCACTAGCGCTCAAAGACCGAGAGAGAAGGTCGTTTAATTCGGTCTTCGTTGTGTAAGCCAGCGACCTTTTGCACGCCCACACCGCAAATACAAACGGCAGCTTTTGCCACTCGTACCATTCTCTTGCAAGATCGTAGACAAGCTCAAATCCATCAAGCCCATACTTATTCCTTCGTAATGCCTCATCACCAATCAGAAGCACAGCGTCAAAGCGCGAGTAGTCATTGATTCCCGAATGGAGCCGCTCAAACTGGGCTTGCACACCATATTTCTTTTCGAGAAGAACTTGCAGCAACTTTACTGAAGTGGTGGTCTCATCAGTAATGCCGATCTTCTTTCCTTGCAGGTCTGCCCAACCTTCTTTCGAGAACAGCATTACGCTTTTTACTTGGTCGCGGGTGGCGATGCACCAGCCCATAAGCTCAAGTTTGTCTTCCTGCCGGAGATAATCAACCAGCGAGAATGGCCCCGCGTCGATCCCCCCGCGCTCACTCAACATTCCCATCCTGCGCGGGGCGACCGGCAGCATTTTGAATTGCCGTTTCTCAAAGTTCGCGTAGAACGGGATTGAATTCAGATATGGGATTTTTCCAATGACATTGTCCGAATAGACGTTGAGTGGATTGTAGTAGACATCCCGCTCGACCGGTATCTTGCCGGCATCTCTAATGATCTTGATGATTTGATCTTTTGCCAGGCTCATCGGAGAAACTGCACCAGCATCATGCGCAATCTTCTCCCCCCCTACGGTACCGTCAATGTCATCCGCGCCAAAGTTAAGGGCAACCGCCGCAACTTCTTCGGTAAGCATGACCCAATATGCTTTGATATGGGGCAAGTTGTCCAGCATTAAGCGTGAGATGGCGATCGTCTTTAGATCATCAATGGCGGAAGTAAACTGGTTCTTTGGCTTGATGCCTGTATCCCCAGGTTGGAATGCAAGCGGTATGAAGGTCAGGAACCCACCCGTCTCATCCTGCGCATCGCGGAGTTTAATCATGTGGACAATGCGCTCCTCGAGAGTCTCTACATGCCCATACAGCAATGTGCTATTGGTCGGTATGCCAAGTCGATGCGCGGTCTTATGGACATCGAACCATGTCTTCGCCCCAATCTTCTGATTGAACAGAAGTTTGCGCACCCTTTCAGAGAAAACTTCAGCCCCGCCTCCAGGCATCGTGCGAAGTCCGGCTTCCTTGAGTTGCTTGAGCACTTCTTCAATGGAGAGTTTAAACTTCTTGTGGAAGAAATCAATCTCCACAGCGGTAAATGCCTTTACGTCCGTATTGGGAAATCGTTGAGAGATCGAGCGAACGATATCGAGGTATCGCTCCCATGGCCAGTCAGGCGGCATGCCACCTGTGATATGAACCTCATGGATGTGCGGTGTGAGTTTGCCGAGAATTTCCTCTGTCGTCATCTCATACGCATCTGGCCGACCCTTCTTCGTCGCAAAGTCACAGAACTTGCACGAGAGAACGCATATGTTGGTGTGTTCAATCTTTTGGTTAAGGACAAAATAGACGGCATCCCCGCTTTTCTGCTGCTGAACGAAGTGCGCCATTTTTCCCAACGAGAGAATATCGTGCGTACGATACATCGCAAGCCCGTCTTCAAGCGTCAGCCGCTCACCCCGCTGGACTTTGTGCCAGATGGGAGAAAGGTTTTTGTCTCGAAAATGAACATTGAAGCTCATTTGCGCTTACGCCTCCTACGTACTTGGCGTTGTTCTGGTCTGAGATCTTCACGAATTGACTTTATGAGGGATTTCATCTGCTTTATCGCTCGTTCCGCTTCAATCTTGTCAGCGAAATCTCCAGGTACCGTACATCCACTGCATAGCGGTTAGGTTCTGAAACTCAGTCCTGAAAAGTTCCAACGAGGGATTGACACCCTGAAGGAGCCCAAGTAGGTACAGGAGGTTGTGTCCCTTCTCGAACCTGATTTTGTCTAGAGTACATAGTGCTTTCAAGTATTTCTCGACACATTGTTGACAATGAAAACAGACTGCATCGTGCGTCGCACCGGCCCCGGGGCCGTGCAGTCGGATGGCTGCTCGGTAGTCTCCCTCGGCTTTGGTGATCCAATCATCAAGAACGCGTTTCATAAAGGATTCTACCTTTTATATAGGCGTCCTCAAGAAACCAATCTCCCTGTGGGATTCGCTCTCTCAAATCACGAGGAGTTCGAACAATCAAGTCCATCGGAAACGGCAAGGGGGAGAGCGACTCTGATATCTCAAACATCATTTTCCGATTAGATGGTTTTCTATGATTCATGATGATATGGTAATCAACATCACTGCCTTCGGCTGGCTTTCCATATGTATACGACCCAAACAGGAGAATTTTTTCAACCGGAAACTGGTCAGCAATCATTTGCGCAACCGCACGAATCGCTTTGATCGGAACCCGCTTGCGAGGATTATACTGCCATCCGTCTATGACGTATTTGGTCCTGCTCGTTTCTGTCTTCTTCATTTCCTACCACACATACTACGTGTTGACTACTTCCAGTAACTCTCCCACCGTTCATCCACCTTCTTCTTGACTTCATCAGTCATCGTAAGCGGTTTCGGATATCCTTGTTTCCATGTTGCGTCGATACCCATAATGCCTTTGTATATCGGGCTAACGCCCATAAGCTTTTGCTCGGTAAATATCAGGTCACGTTCGCAGTCGAAGCGGGTAAAGACCCCCCAAATATAGTTCTCTTTGTCACGTATATCAACATCTTCACTCACAGCCGCAATGATCTTTATGCCTGCAAGCTCAGTATGCATTACAAGTTTTTCCAACACTGGCATGCCGTGACCCGAAACCTTAGCCAGCAAGAAGGTATCATGCACCAAGTTCAGGTCGATGATCCGTTGATCTATGGACTTAATATGTGAGATTTGCTCCGCTATTCGTTCCGGTGTCGCAGGATGGTTTTTCCATTCCGGGCGCGTCTTTCGTGTTGCATCAATAATCATCTTACTGCCAAGGTTCATCGTGAAACTGGTAAAGTCGAGCGTGTCCAACGGCACTCGGGGAATCATGACAAAATCGTAGTGCGGATCGAAGTGTTGGCGCACTTGTTTCATCACTGCATCAAAGTCCTTCGCATCGACGCCTTGTGAAACAAGAATGATACACTTGCTGAGCGAGAGTTGCCCAGTACCAAGCAGGCCAAGGGCCGTTTTCATCGCCTCTTTGGCATATCGCTGATCAACCGCCACTACAAGAAGGTTATGAAATCCCGCCTCATAGTACGCCCACATGTCGACTATTTCTGAATGCAACAACTTGATGAGCGGGCCAAGGATTTCCTGTGTCGCATCTCCCTGGAATTTGTCTTCCATTGGTGGAATACCGACTACGGCTGCAGGATATATCGCATTTTTCTTATGGGTTATGACTTTGATGTGAAAAACTGGGAATTCAGCCGCATGCGAATAATGACCAAAGTGATCGCCAAACGGTCCTTCCAT
The DNA here is from genome assembly GCA_027295705.1 of Ignavibacteria bacterium. Lineage (GTDB taxonomy): Bacteria > Bacteroidota > Ignavibacteria > UBA10030 > UBA6906 > JAPUKJ01. The sequence continues at coordinate 5,678 of JAPUKJ010000328.1, forward strand.
TCTTCGTTCCTTGGACGGCACGACTCCCTCGAGAATGAACTCCGCGTTTGCCGGAACCCGAATCGAGTTCGACTTTGCTTTGACGAACTTCGTTCGCCGGCCGCGTAGGAAACCAGCGAACATTGCTTCGTCAAGATTCTCAGGCAACGCGGCAATCGTTGCAAGCAACAGCGCAGGGTCTGTGCCAAGAGCAACGGCAAGTTCGAGCGACTGGCCCAATTTTTCAGCTTGATAGTAATGAAACCCTCCTCCCTTCTGAATCTGCCAGTGCATCCCCGTCGTTTGCCCGTCAAACACATGCATCCTGTAGATTCCCATGTTTCGCCTGCCCGCGCTTGGATCATATGTAACTACTTGAGGCAGAGTGATGAAGCGCCCTCCATCCTCGGGCCAGCACGTAAGAATTGGCAGTTCATCAAGATTGGGATGTTCGACGACTTCTTGCGATAAGGCTTTCGAGATATTCCTTTCTCGAACAGACAGGAATCGCTTGAGCATACTCCTATGCTTGAACAAAATTGATGATTTGGGTGGCAACACATCCATCATGAACTTGAGCAATTCCTCGCCTAGTTGCTCGGGATGTTTTTGAAGAGCTAACTCACATCGCTTTTCGCTTGCCATCGCGTTGATGACAAGAGGATACTTCGATCCTTTCACCTTCTCAAAGAGCAGCGCGGGTCTCTTTTCCCTAATTGCTCTTGTAGCGATCTCTGTTATCTCGAGATACGGATCAACTTCTGTAGTTACTCTGTGGAGTTCTCCAATTGACCCAAGATACAGTGCAAAGTCGCCGTAGGTTTGAAAGGGCATGTTATATGGAACACTGATGACACTGAAACTACCGATTCTCACTGATTGACCAATCTGTTATAAATGGTCCAATCCGCATAACTAGGGTTTAACTCTCTTTCTGTCGTTTGTGAATATCTTCCTTCGCAGCTCGGGCTTTCTGCCAAAGTTTAGCAAGAGTCCGACCTCCACATTAGTAGCCTTTAGATAGTTGATGAGCTGCAATTCGTGTTCCTCAACAACACTCTCCGTAGACTTCAGCTCGAGAATGACGACGTCATTGACGATAATGTCTGCAAAGTAGTCTCCAACAAGCTCACCCTTGTACTGCACCTTGATAGGGACTTGATTCCGGGTCTGCAGATCCTCTCTGGCGAGTTCAATCATCATCGAGTGTTCGTACACTTTCTCGAGGAACCCGTATCCAAGTTGGTTGTAGACCTCATAAAAGCATTTGATTATTCGTTCGGTCAGGTCTTGGTGGAGATACTCCATGGTCAGGCGTTGTAAAGTGGTGCACTGATGACACTGAAACTACTGACCCTCACTGATTGATGTATCCGTGGTTATCTGTCTGATCTGTGTGATCAGTGTTCTATTCTCCTCATTCGAACTCCTCTGACCGCCATCCTTTAGCGGTTCTCACGCTAAGCTGTGCGAGGACTCTGTCGGTAAAACCCCCGACATACTCATCCGCCGTTTTCGGGACGAAGTACATAGGAGGTGAAATCGGCATGATGACCGCGCCATAGCTCGAGAGTTTTGCACAGTGTTCCAACGATGGAGTCGAAAGTGGGGTTTCACGGACGCAAATGATGAGCTTGTAACGTTCCTTCAAGCATACCTGCGCCGTTCGTGTAATTAACGTGTCGCCGATTCCCGATGCAATCTTGCCAATGGTGGATGTCGAAGCAGGAAGAACTATGAACGCATCAAAATAGTTTGAGCCCGACGCCATGGGGGCTCTCAGGTCATCATCTGAGAAAGTTCGAGTCACGAAGGGCTTCAGCTCTTTCTCACTCATGTTGAGCTCATCCCTCAATAATACTTTTCCCCAGGTACTCACGATGAGATACTTGGTAGGCGGACATTTCTTCAAGAAATCCAACGCGTACACGGCTCCCGAAGACCCAGTTATGCCCACCACGACTTTCATACGTACACTCCAACGAGAACCATAGCAAAGACACTGAACCCCGCTACTGCGTTGATCTTAAAAAACGCCAGCTCTACATCTTCCGCTTTCTTTTGCTCGAGATACAAGAAGTACCCCGTGAGAAGCAACAGTGGCAAGGCAAGCAGCGACATCACAGAGTAAAAGAACAACGCAACGAGAATCGAGAAGGCGACGACATGCAAATAGCCGGAGTATAGAAGAGCGCGCTCCCTGCCGAACCGCGACGGGAATGAGTAGAGTGATTCCTTCTTGTCAAACTCCTCATCGAGCGTTGAGTAAATGATATCGAAGCCTGCTACCCAGAAGAGGGTAAAAACCGAGAGCAAAATTGGAGGGACGAGATTCTCGAACGATGGCGAGACGGCAAACCAGCCACCCAGTGGCCCCATCGACAAACCGAGCCCAACTCCGAAATGCGCAAGCGGAGTGTACCGCTTCATCGTCGGGTAGACTAGGAAAACTGCAAGAGGAATCGGTGACATGTAGAAGCAAAAGTCTGATATCAGATATGCCGAACCTAGATACAGCGCAAGTCCTGAAACAATCACCCACCAGGCCTCCCAGAGCGTCATCCTTCCGCTTGGCAAATCCCGGTTTGCAGTGCGAGGATTCCGTCCGTCAACACGCTTGTCGATAATGCGGTTGAGTGCGAACGCAACTGTGCGAGCGCCCGTTGCTGCAGTAAGGACTAGAATGAGTAACCCAGGCGACGGAACTGAATCCTTCGAGGCAAGCAAGACACCGCTGTAAATAAGGGGCAGCGAGAAGAGCGTGTGTTCGATTTTGACAAAGGAGAAGAACTTTTTCACAGGAGATGTTCAAGAGTTTCCGTCGCCGATGCGTACGCTCTGTTGAGATACTGGAGGAACTCGTTCTTGTTCTTTCTCAAACTGAATCCTTCAACAATCTGAGCTGACACGGATTTTGACGATCGCCGAATCTGACTACCCTGTTCGTACAGCTCATGTTTAGGAAGCCCAAGTGACATCTTGTGAACCTCCACAGCCAACCGATGCGCCAACTGGTAAACTTCAAGCTTCTTGTATCCTCGCTCATCCATTGCCACCGAACTTGCATTTTGTGACCGAAAATCCACAATCCCGGATCGACTATCCCCCGCACGCTCTGCCCGCGCACTTATTCCCACTCAATCGTTGCAGGCGGTTTCGAGCTGATATCATAGACAACCCTATTGATTCCGTGAACCTCATTTGTTATGCGAGAGGATATTCTCGCCAGCACGTCATGCGGTATGCGGAACCAATCGGCAGTCATCCCATCAACACTTGAGACGGCCCTGATGGCCGCAGTGTACTCATAGGTCCTTCCATCTCCCATCACGCCGACTGACTTCACCGGCAAGAGAACCACAAATCCCTGCCAGATATCACGATAAAGTCCAGCCTTCTTCACTTCTTCAACAAAGATTGTATCAGCCTCCCGAAGCAAATCGAGACGCTCTCTGGTGATTTCGCCGAGGACACGGACAGCAAGGCCCGGACCTGGGAACGGGTGGCGCCAGACTAAGTCATCCGGAAGCCCAAGCTCAGTTCCCACAGCCCGAACCTCATCCTTAAACAATTCACGGAAAGGTTCAATCAGCTTCAGGTTCATCTCTTCGGGAAGGCCCCCTACATTGTGATGCGACTTGATAGTCTCGGAAGGTCCTCTGAAGGAAGTCGATTCGATGACATCTGGGTAAAGCGTGCCTTGCGCGAGGAACTCCACGTTCCCTATCTTCTTCGCTTCGGCTTCGAAGATATCGATGAACAGCTTACCTATGATCTTCCTCTTCTGCTCCGGGTCAACTACACCTTTGAGCGGGGCAAGGAATCGTTCTGTTGCGTCGACGCAATCAAGATTGATCTTATAGTTGTCGCGAAACGTCGTTACGACACTCTCCGACTCGCCCTTTCTCATCAAACCATTATCGATATGAATACAGTAGAGCTGTTCACCAACCGCTTTATGCAACAACAGAGCGAGGGCTGAGGAATCAACGCCTCCGCTGAGAGCGCAGAGCACCTTCCCGCTGCCAACCTTACTTGTGATCTCAGCTATTTCACTCTGAATGAATGATGTTGGACTCCACCCTCCTGTACATTCACAGATTTTGTAGAGAAAATTGTGAAGCATCTCCTTCCCGTTCCGTGTGTGTAAAACTTCAGGGTGGAACTGAACACCGTAAATTTTCTTTTGCGAATTCCTAATTGCACAAATTGGAGCATTGCTCGTGTGACCAATTGGTTCGAAACCCGGTGGGATCTTCGCTAAGTGGTCGCCGTGGCTCATCCACACAGTTGTGTTTGTGGCCCCATTGGAGCCGAGCCCGGCAAAGAGGTCCGACTGGTCATCAACGACCAACTCTGCGTGGCCGTATTCACGCTTCGCAGCTTTGTCAACCTGACCACCAAGGTGGTAGGCAATCATCTGAAGGCCGTAGCAAATCCCAAGCACAGGAATGCCAAGCCCGAATATTTCCGGAGAAGAAATTGGAGCGTCCTGCTCGTATGTACTGTTCGGACCGCCGGAAAGGATAATACCCTTAGGCTTCATGGTTCGGATTTTGGCTGGAGGCAGGTTGAATGGGTGAAGTTCGGAATACACTCCCAGTTCACGAACCCTTCGTGCAATCAACTGGGAGTACTGGGATCCATAATCAAGGATGAGGACAATCTCTGAATGGGTCATGCAAAAGGTTGGGGGAGTGATTTGGCCGCCCTAATATAGCAAATTGCTTGCTTTTACACAAAGGCGAAGACGGCAGGGAAAATGCTAAACCCTTTGATTAGTCCTTGGTTACCGTTACCTCCGGCGGACCGAACGCGTTCGATGTTTCAGCAAGAACTTATTCAGAACATCATCGAGATCGGGTTTCGTTATTTCTTCAAGAGCGTAGGTCACGCGCGCAGATGGCATTCTCATTTTGAGTATGCGACGGAGATCGATGGGTGTCCCAATGACTACAGCATCGGCTGGAGTTTGATTGATGGTTGTCTCAAGATCCTTCACCTGTCCATCCCCGTAGCCCATCGCCGGTAGAACTGCACCGGTCCGAGGATATTTTGCATACGTCTCTTCGATTGATTTCACAGCATAGGGACGAGGATCGATGATCTCGCTGGCTCCAAACTGCTTCGCTGCTATTGTTCCGGCCCCGTAGGCCATATCACCATGTGTGAGCGTCGGACCATCCTCTACCACCACAACTCTCTTATCACGTATAACGCGGGGATCGTCAATTGTAATTGTGGAAGCAGCTTCAATGATCTCTGCGCGTGAGTTGACACTTCTGACGTTCTTAATCACCGTGTCGACACTTTCGCGGGGTGCAGAATCAACCTTGTTGACCACAATGACATCAGCAAGACGAACATTTGTCGCTCCAGGGTAATATGTTGTCTCGTGTCCAGGCCTATGAGGATCAACGACGGTGATGGTTAGGTCGGGCTTGATGAACGACATGTCGTTGTTCCCGCCGTCCCACACGATTACATCCGCCTCTTTCTCCGCCTGTCGAAGAATCTTTTCATAGTCAATCCCTGCATAGATAACTGTGCCTGCAACAATGTGGTGCTCGTATTCTTCCATCTCCTCCAAGGTACATTTGTGTCGCTTCATATCCGCAACAGAAGCATATCGCTGTACCTTTTGCTTCACTAGATCGCCATAAGGCATGGGATGACGTATGGCGACTACACGCTTCCCACGTCTCCTGAGATCCTGGCACACCTTGCGCGACGTCTGACTCTTACCTGATCCCGTCCGGGCTGCAACGACAGCAATAACAGGCACTTTTGCCTTGAGCATCGTATCGCGTATTCCCAGCACTTTGAAGTCAGCACCATATGCCATGACAAGTGACGCCTTGCTCATAACATAGTTGAATGAAACATCTGAATAGGAAAACAGCACTTCATCGATCGCATGCTTAGTGATAAGCCGAGGAAGTTCTTCTTCCGCGTATATCGGAATCCCTTTTGGATAGAGAGCGCCAGCAAGTTTGGCAGGATACCTGCGACCGTGTATGTTGGGGATCTGGGTTGCTGTAAATGCTACAACTTCGTACTTCTTTTTTCCCCTAAAGACCGTGTTAAAATTATGAAAATCTCTTCCTGCTGCTCCCATAATGATCACTTTTGTACGCGGCATGTAACCTCCTTAGTTCCACATAGTAATTTGTCGTGCATAGGAATATCGCTATGAAGATTCAATCATTTGATTTTGAAGACCTAATGTGCGTCCCCGCCTCACCAATAATTGCGGCAAGCAGATGTGCAATGTCGGTGATGACAGCTTCCTTGCCACCCTGTTCAAGATACAGAACGGTTGCGTGAATCTTTGGACCCATGCTCCCTTCAGGGAATTGACCCTCAGCTAAGTAGCGCCTGCATTCATCGGTAGTGAGTCTTTCAACCGCCCGCTCTGTCGGCTTTTGGTAGTCCAAGAAAACCCGTGGCACACCAGTTGCAATTGCAAGAATATCAGCGTCGAGTCGACTTGCCAGGAGTGCTGAGGTAAGGTCTTTGTCAATCACGGCCTCAACACCTTTGGAGATATCATGATCGTTGAAAACAGGGACACCACCACCTCCTCCAGCTATGACCATCAAACCTCGATCAACGCACGCGCGGATGGCTTCCAATTCGACGATCTCCTTTGGTTCAGGCGATGGAACCACGCGTCGCCATCCTTTCGTGGAATCCTGAGCAACCGACCAACCTAATTGATGGCAGTATCGATCCGCCACACCTTTGGAATAGAACGGTCCTATGGGTTTTGTAGGGTGATGAAATGCCGGATCGCGTCGATCAACCACAACTTGCGTGATGAGGGAAACGACCTGCACGTCTAGCTTTTCACGCTGCAACATCTGCCATAACGCATGTTGCAGAACGTAGCCGATCTCACCTTGAGTTGCAGCAACACAGCAATCATAAGGGAGCCGATAGACCTCACCGGCAGCAATTTCAGAACGCATGAGCGCAGCGCCAATCTGGGGCCCATTTCCATGTGCAAGGACCACCCGGTAGCCTGCCTTTAGGAGTTGCACAACCGGAGCGGCGACCTCCATTGCATTCTGGAATTGTTCATCCACCGTACCGCTCTGGCCCGGACGAATGAGCGCATTCCCACCAACTGCAACTAGAACAAGCTTAGACATGTTAGTCCCGCAAGAGTTCAATCATAATCGCCTTCTGGACGTGGAGACGATTCTCAGCCTCTGAAAACACGACTGACTGTGCTGAATCGATTATTTCATCCGTAACCTCCTCGCCTCTGTGTGCAGGGAGACAATGCATGAAGAGTGCATCTGTCTTTGCCTTTGCAAACAGTCCACGGTTGACCTGATAAGGCCGAAAGACTGCCCTGCGCGTCTCTGCTTCAGCCTCCTGACCCATGCTAGCCCATGTGTCAGTGTACACCACGTCAGCGTCCTGCACAGCAGCAAAGGGATCTTCCGTGACCACAATTGTCCCTCCAGTTTCGGATGCCAACTGCTGCGCCTGCCGGACTACTTTGCTGTCGGGCTTGTAACCCGCTGGCGTGGCAATAAATAGAGTGGCTCCTAACTTTCCTGCAGTCAGCATAAGTGAATGCGAAACATTGTTCCCATCGCCGACATAGCTGAGTTTCAACTTCCTCAAGCTTTTCTTGTACTCGGCAATGGTAAAAAAATCAGCTAGTGCCTGACACGGGTGCTCGTAATCGGTGAGACCGTTGATGACAGGGATTGAGGCGTGTTCAGCTAGGGACAGACAGATATCGTGACCAAAGGTGCGGATCATGATACCTTGCACCATGCGCTCAAGGTTCTTTGCAACGTCATACACAGACTCACGCTTGCCGAGATTGATTTCAGCGGGCGAGAGATACACTGAATCACCACCCAGCTGTTTTATACCCACGTCAAATGTTGTCCGTGTCCGCAGCGACGGCTTCTCAAAAATGAGGGCCATGATCTTACCGTCTAAGGCTTTGCGGTACATTCTCGGCCGGGCCTTTAGATCTGCTGCCAAGCGGAATAGTTGCTTGATTTCCGTTGCAGAAAAATCCTCCACCGAAACAAAGTCGCGGCCCCGAAGTGTCTTACCTCCTGCTTTACGAGGGCCACGCCTCGGCTTGGATGCCCTGTAGGAACCTGAATTTCGCACTATGTCAATCGATTGTGAAGTGAAAGTAGTCTGCAAACTGACTCTGCTATGAACAATATACGCAAGACCGAAATGAGGTCAAACTTTGTACCACTCTCACCAGGCTTCGGCTGCCATCGTCAGAAAAATCTAAAAAAATCCCGACTTACACCTACTAGCCGGGAACCCTCTCCCGATTCCCTGTGGGAGAGTTGAATCTGTACCTCTTGAACCGCGAGTCTCTAATCTAGCTTGGAAGGCAAATCATCATTTGTCTGTATGGTCTACGCTTTCCAACCGATTTAGAAGGGTTCTCAGTTCGCGTGTTGAGGTTACATTGAATCGTGCTTTTGACACTTTCAAGCCCACCTTTATTGAATACGCAGATGGTGGTAGGACTGCGAACAAGTCCTCATCCGTCCAGTCATCCCCTGCTGCAAGAATGAATTGCGATTTGCTGCTCGCCAAGTATTGCTTGTAGAACATTCCCTTATTGATGTCCATCGTTCTGATTTCAATGGCCTTGTCACCAGGCAGCACTCGAATGCCGAGATTCGCACTCAGATGAGTAAGCGTATCCAAGAGTTCTTTGCCGGCAAACGAGGCTGATTCCGTCTCTGCTTTGCGATAATGCCACACCAGCGAAAAGTCTTTCTCTTCGACAAACGATCCGGGAATTCTGTTTGCGTACAAATCGAGCGTCGGCCGAACCTGTTGCTTCCAGGAACCCTGGACGCCACTAAGCGTCGGCTTCCATAGTCTGCTCCCTTCATCGCGCATCCACCCACCGTGCTCCGCCACCAACAGGATGTTGAGAGACCCTAACCACTCAGTCAGCGCTCCCCGCTCACGACCACTTATGATGACCACCCTGTTCCTTTTTGGCGCAGCAAGGTTTTGGAGACACTGCAAGAGTTCAGTATCGGGCCTTGCGAGTTCGGGCTGACCGGCAAAGGGCACTAGGGTCCCGTCATAGTCCAGCATAACAAGCCGATCGTGAGCAGCAGCGTATTCTTCAAACAGCTTCCCTTGCACACCTGAATCAAGCATTTTGACCGACAACTCCTTCGACCTGTTAATGACTTCGTCGAGTCTTCCAAGAAATGCCTCGACCCACTGCTTAACTCCATGGGTCTTTAACCGTTGTCGCATGACCGTGTTTCGGTGTATTTTGTCTTCATCATCCATCGATAATGCTCGCGCGAGAGCATCCGCAATTTCTTCCTTGCTGTTGGGGTTCACAATCACCGCCTCCAACAACTCTTTTGCTGCACCTGCCATCTCACTCAGAATAAGGACTCCCTTGCCATCATTCCGAGTTGCCAAGTATTCCTTGGAAACCAGATTCATTCCATCTCTCAACGGGGTGATAAGCGCTATATCGGAGGTCGCAAAAAGCGCAACCAGTTCTGGGAATTCAAGATTCCTGTAAATGTAACGTATCGGAGTCCACTTCATGGTTCCATAGGTGCTAACAATTCTTCCAACGATCTCGTCGACTTCTCGTTTGAGGGAGGCATAGCGCTCCACGCCTTCTCTTGAGGGTATTATCAATAGTACAAACACAATTTCCCCGCGCCACGCGGGGTAACGTCTGAAGAATTCGTCGATCGCATCCAGACTTTGGGGGATACCTTTGGTATAATCGAGACGGGAGACGGAAAAAACCAGCTTGCCGCTGCCCATATTCGATCGAATGTATGTCATCTCCCGCTGAACCTCTGCGGTTTCAGCTGCACTTGAATACCGTTCGAAATCGATACCCATCGGAAACACATCCACCTGAACAGCGCGTTCACCTACTGTCAACTGACCAAGAGTGTTGTCGTATCCGAGCAATCGTCGGACACTTCCAAGTAAAGCCTGTGCGGAGTCGTGGGTATGGAATCCAACCAAATCGGCACACAATAGACTCTCGATGATTTCCTTGTGTTGAGGAAGGAGCCGGAGAATCTCATAGTGAGGAAACGGGATGTGAAGGAAAAAACCAATAGAAACCCTCGGCAGGCGCTCCCGAAGAAACTTCGGCAACATCATCAGATGGTAATCATGAATCCAGATGGTATCATCGTTCCTTGCAACCTCCATTATCCTCTCACAGAACTTGGCATTGACTTCCTTGTATGCGTCCCAATCAGAGGCTGAGTAAGTCGCGTACGGAGGGAACGAATGGAGAAGCGGCCAGAGAGTCCCGTTGGAAAATCCTTCGTAGTACTGCTCTAGAAGACGCTCCGAGATGAAAACGGGATAACAATTGTGTTCAGAGCAGAGCTTTGCTTCGACAGCTTCCTGGTTTTCTTGAGGCACGGATCCCGGCCAACCAAAAGAAATTGTCCCGCGTTCCGTGTGAAAGGAGCGAAGGGCCGTCGCGAGACCACCCGAACTGGGAACGAATTCAAACCCGCCGTCTAGCTTCTTGAAGGTAACCAGTAGACGATTCGAAACCAGTAGAAGTCTCTTCAGCGTTTTCTTTCCCTCCTCCATTACCTATCCAAATTCGCTTTCTCGCTTGGCAGTGGCTGCCAAATCATCCTCCGTCAAACATGGAGGTCTAGGTCAATTCCGATTTGTGCACATGCAGCGTTCGCGTCGGAAAAGCAAATTGGATGTTTCGCTTTTGGAATTCCTCCATTATGCGGAGATTAATGGTTTGTTGAACATCCATGTACAGGTTGTAATCGCCACTCGTTACGTAATATACGACTTCAATGTTGAGACTGAAGTCACCATACGATCCAAAGTGAGCTCGGTCGAAGTTCGCATTGTCAGTTTCCTTGATAATGTTGGCTATCAACTTTGGGATCTCCTCAACACGCTCTTTTGGAGTATCATAGGTTACTCCAAGTCGAAATAGTACACGTCGTTTCTCCATACGCTTGTAATTCTTCACCCTTGAATTGGTCAAGTCCGTGTTGGAGAAGACAAGCTGCTCTCCGCCGAGGCTTCGCAACCTCGTCGTCTTGATCCCAATATACTCAACACTGCCCAGCAAATCGCCTACAATGATGAAGTCGCCAACTTCGAACGGTCTATCAAAAAGAATCGAAAAGTAACTGAAGAGATCTCCGAGAATGGCTTGAGCAGCCAGAGCGAGTGCAATGCCGCCAATGCCTACCCCGGCAAGCACCGCCGATATTTCAACCCCGAGGTTATCCAGCAGGAAAATAAACCCAACTCCCCAGATGACAATTTTGATTGCGGGGAGGAGACCCCTAAAGGCCCTCGAGCCCTGGTCATCTGCCCTCTTCAACCAGTAATGGCTGATCATATGCTCAAGAATCGTTACAAGAAATCGAATGCCGAAGATGCTCAGGAGAACAGCGGCGAGGATGGTCATTATCCGATCTACCGTCGGATGCAGCGTCAGACTCCGTAAGCTAAAATAGAACACTGCGAAATAGAGAAGTGGAAGAATTGTCCGCTGGAATGTACGGATAATGAAGTCATCCAACGTCGTGGCAGTTTTCTCAGCCCACTTTTTCAGTCTTACAAGGATTATCTTCCTCATCACCCATACGGCTACAAGCCCAACAATGATGTAGCCAAGAGCAAAAAGATAGTCCAAGATTCTGTTCCCAAGAACAATTTTCTCAAGAGTGTCTTCAAACATAGCTGAACTCCAGAATGTGAAACTGCGGATTAGTGTGTCGAGATTCTGAGGAAAAGAAAAAGAGGCATCTCTCTAATGAAGGGTCGATGGATCATGTAAAGAAAGAACACCTCGTTGAAGCGAAAATCGCCAACAAAGATATGGATAGGTGAGATAGTAATCAAGCGGACGGCTGACACGATTAGCAGGTCTTGTTTTGATATCGACTCAACAGCCTTTTTTCATTAACAATTTTGACTATTGGGTCGGGTGCTGTTATATTTCGGTTACGAATCGACCAAAAGAACTGTTCTTGAGTAATGAATGCCGTCTCCTATTAGAGGCCGAGGAGCAGCCTCAAATACGCCGAATAGGTTCCAGAGATTTCACTTTGAACCATTGGAGTTGGATCTGGAGTATGAGAGTGAAATCCATTCCCTGCCGACTACCTTCTACCGAGACACTTCACTATCGATCTTGGCAAAAAACGATAGTCCAGACCTCCCATTTGAGTACAGCATTAATCCATATCGCGGCTGCGAACATGGATGTGTTTATTGCTACGCCCGACCGTCACACGAATATCTAGGCTTCTCTGCAGGGCTAGATTTCGAGACGAAGATCATGGTCAAAATGGATGCGCCAGTTTTGCTCGAAGAGGCCATCACCCGAAAAAGCTGGAAGCCTCAGATGGTCGCGTTCTCGGGCAATACCGATTGTTACCAACCGGCTGAGCGGAAGCTACAATTGACACGCAAATGTCTTGAAGTCTTTCTCAAATATCGCAACCCCGTGGGCTTGATTACGAAGAACGCCCTGGTATTACGAGACATAGATATTTTACGGGAGATGGCAAGGCTCAATCTTGTTCATGTAGTACTCTCCATTACGAGTCTGAATCCGGAGCTCACCAGAAAAATGGAGCCACGAACTTCAACACCGGATAACAAGCTGAAGGCAATAGAGCAGCTTGCCAAAGAGGGAGTCCTAGTTGGTGTAAACGTTGCACCAATCATACCGGGGCTCACCGATGAAGAACTCCCTGCAATTCTAAAAGCAGCCTCCGAGCACGGTGCCACGAGCGCAGGGTATATCCTATTGCGACTTCCGGGAGCCGTGGAACAGATATTTTTGGACTGGCTTGCTCATGAGCTTCCAGAACGCGCTGGAAAGATCATCAACCGCATACGAGATACGCGACGAGGTAAGTTGAGTGATGCCAGATTCACTTCGCGGTTGAAAGGTGAGGGGGAAATTGCAAAAACAATTGCAACCCTCTTCGATATCAACGCTCGCAAGTACAATCTCACCAAACGATGGAGCAATCTTTCAACCGAGCATTTCCGCCGCAGCCATCAAGAACAGATGGAAATATTTTAGAACCAAAGAGGTTCTCGGCTCATTCAGGCAAAAGTGCCCCAACGTCTGGAAGTCAGACTTGGCCTCATACTACTTTGCAACATCTGACAGATTAATGGTCAGTTTGAAGTTTGAGATTCCCATCAATTTTTCTTACAATCTACACGCAATGTGAACACGAGCGGCGTTCACGTCCCTTGGAATTCATCAGAAGGTAGCACAGTTTCTCGTGTTCAGACCGTTCCTCATCCTGTCACCCTCAACGAACTTGCTGACCTGTTCCAGCTCCTTCCATAGAAATTGGCTTGAGGTGGACGGTCCAGACGATGCCGGTGTTATGATATTGTGGAGCTAACGATCGTTCGACGGTAAGTTGGGTAGAGGTAGTTGCGGTACCACAATCAGCTTCACTCAGTAGGAGTCGTTTTCGATGTCCATAGATCTTTCAAACAAGACAGATGATTTTGTAGGGCGGCACGTCGGCCCGAACCAGCACGAGATCCAGCAAATGTTGCGAGACATTGGCGAGAGTTCATTGGATTCGTTCATCGACAAGGTGGTGCCACCCGCTATCCGCACACATCGTCCTTTGCAGATAGGTACGGGCAAGACCGAAAGCAAGCTGCTTACCGAACTCCGAGCAATTGCAGCAAAGAACAAAGTACGCCGCTCGTTGATTGGCATGGGGTACAATGAAACGATTACCCCCTCTGTTATTCTACGTAATATTCTGGAGAACCCGGGTTGGTATACCCAATACACGCCGTACCAATCGGAAATATCTCAAGGTCGGCTCGAGGCATTACTTAATTTTCAGACGATTATAATTGACCTCACTGGTTTAGAGATTGCAAATGCTTCACTCCTTGACGAAGCAACCGCAGCGGCCGAAGCAATGAATATGATCTACGCCATCAAGGGAGCGTCAAGGCAAGGTGTTTTTTTCGTGTCACAGGAGTGTCATCCTCAAACTCTTGGAGTCGTTCAGACACGAGCCAAGCCACTCGGTATCGAAGTCGCGGTCGGAGATCATCGGCATTTCGAATTCTCAGAGGACGTGTTCGGCGCGTTACTCCAGTACCCGGCAAGTGATGGCGCGATCTATGACTATCGCACTTTCTGTAATCGTGCACACGCAGTGGGTGCATTAGTTGTCGTGGCAGCCGACCTGCTGAGCCTGACGCTCCTCGTCCCCCCTGCCGAATTCGGCGCCGACGTGGCTATAGGAAACACTCAACGCTTTGGCGTACCGATGGGTTATGGGGGACCTCACGCTGCCTACTTTGCGACACACGCCGCGAACAAACGCTATGTGCCCGGTCGCATCATAGGTGTTTCAATTGATGCTCAGGGAAAGCGAGCGCTTCGCATGGCTCTGCAAACTCGTGAACAACATATCCGACGTGAAAAAGCCACGTCAAACATTTGCACAGCACAAGTGTTGCTGGCGATTATTGCGAGCATGTACGCGGTGTACCATGGACCCGAAGGACTGAGAAGGATTGCCGAACAGATCCATAATCTCACCAAGCTTTTGGCCCGAGGATTGAGTCGCATGGGGCATAAGGTTCTCCGCACGGATTTCTTCGACACGTTGCGAATTCAGCCTGCAGAGGGATCGATGAAAGAAATCCTGGCCGCGGCAGATGCAAAGGGGATAAACTTCCGCCATTACAAAGATGAAACACTCGGAATATCATTGGACGAAGCCTCGTCTACCGAGGAAGTGAATGAGCTGCTCAACGTATTTGCGCCAAGAAATTCGATTCGCATCAATGCCGAAAGGATCAGCAAAGAAGAAAAATTCGGCTACGATGGTTCGTTGCGGAGGACTTCTTTATACCTAAAGCACCCAGTATTCAACATCCACCACTCCGAAACGAAAATGCTTCGGTACATGCGCATGCTGGAATCCAGGGACTTGTCACTTGCCACAAGTATGATCCCACTCGGCTCATGCACAATGAAGCTAAATGCGACGACCGAGATGCTTCCAATAAGCTGGCCTGAGTTTAGTAAACTGCATCCATTTGCTCCTGTCGACCAAGCGGCAGGCTACCAGGAGATATTCAGGCAGCTCATCGAATGGATCAAGGAGATCACAGGACTCAATGCTGTCTCCCTCCAACCAAATGCCGGCGCCCAAGGCGAATACACAGGATTGCTGATGATACGAGCATATCACGAACATCGCGGGGAGACTAATCGCGACATCTGTTTGATCCCCTCATCCGCACATGGCACCAACCCTGCAAGCGCGGTGATGGCAGGCATGGAAGTGATCATCGTCCGATGTGACCACAAAGGAAACATCGAAGTCTCCGACCTGAAGGCAAAAGCTGAGCAGCACAGGGATCGCCTTGCTGCATTCATGGTAACGTACCCTTCAACGCATGGCGTATTTGAAGAGTCAATCAACGATATATGTGCTATCATCCATGCCAACGGAGGCCAGGTGTATATGGATGGTGCTAACCTGAACGCCCAACTGGGACTGTGCCTACCCTCCGAACTAGGCGCGGATGTTTGTCACCTCAACTTTCACAAGACATTCTGCATCCCACACGGAGGAGGCGGCCCCGGCATGGGACCGATCGGGGTT
>JAPUKJ010000329.1 GCA_027295705.1 Ignavibacteria bacterium
GCGCGAAATGAATTCGTGGGTCTGCAAACTGATCTCGTATGATGTCATGTTCGATTTCGTTTAGTGTATGTAGTATCCCGCCGATGTCAGCAATGTCAATCGACCATGGTCCAAACAGGAAGGGAAGGCCAAGGCTGATATCACGAATGCTTTCCAAGGGCATGCGCTCGATAATCAGCTTGATGGTGTATGCATTGTAAGCATTGATCCAGAAGGCAAGTTGTTCCTCTCTCGAACGTAACGTGTCGGGATCAGTTACTGCAAGCACGTGAAGATACTGCTCGAACAAGGTGTCAGATTTGAAACCATCATAGTCAACTAGTCCATCTTCGACGTGCGACTGAAGCACCCTTGTGAATAGCGAATGCCTTGACATCGAGGAGTCAGTTTGCGCAAGAAGCATCCAGGGCAGCATCGTACTCAAGACAAGAGAACGCAACCACATATTCTATTCCCTTACATCGGGATACCAACGAGCAAGTTGGCTTGGTGGGACTCCAAGGTAAAAAGAGGACACGATAAACATATTGCGTGCTTGATTCCGAACCATACCACCCTTTCGAAACCTCCTCGCCGAAGTCACAACGGGAGTGCGGAGCAAAACTGTTCTGCCCACGCGTCGCAATCGTCTGAGAAAATCCAAGTCCTCCATGATTGGCATTTCCCGAAATCCTTGAAGATCTTCAAAGACACGTCGGCGAACAAACACGGCCCCATCTCCATAGTGGAAGAGCCAGAATTTCATCATCGTGAAACGTGAGTAGAGCCATAGAACCGAATGGAACGAGTCAAAGGTGAGCGGTGCACACCCTCCGACAACTGAAGGATCTTCAAGAGCCTTCGATATTTCTTCGAAATACCCCGGCTTAAGCTCTGTGTCCGCATGAAGAAACACAAGAACATCCCCGGATGAATACTGCGCCCCAAGGTTCATTTGTCTACCGCGACCGCGGCGTTCTGTTATCACTCTCGCGTAGTTTCTTGCGAGTCCCACAGTGTTGTCCCGACTTCCTCCATCAACAACAACAACCTCGGCTTGCGCTTGCTGGTTCACCACACTCAGAAGAGCGCGCTCTATGAGCGGCTCTTCATTTAATGCCGGTACAATTACTGACACTTTCATCACTTATCACCTTAGACAACGCACAACCAATTCTCCTTGTCACTTCGTATAGAAGTCAATCATACGATTGATTGCCGCGCTACATACTGGGTCGAAATCCACTAGGCTGAGTGAAAACATCCTGCAATCAACTGCGGGTCGATACAATCCGACCAACGCATAGCCAGAACCCTCAAACACACCCACCTTTCCAGCGTGTTTGGATGTCCTCCGTAACTCCGTCAAAGCTTTAAAGAACGGCTCACGCTTCTCGTAATAATCAGGGGCGAGGCGGTCAAGTTTGCGTCGTTGACCTTCGATGCTGTCGTATTGAGCCTTCTCCCAAGGAGTCGGAATCTCTATGCCGCTTGACAGATATTTTTTCCATTTCACATTCTGCTTATCTGTCAACGCGGTGATATTCGGCTCCCACGGTTCGACACCGGGTTGATAAAACTCATTGTACGCCGTCGAGGAACTGTAGTACTCATCTCCCAAGCCGGCAAACGAGTGGCCGAATTCATGGACATAAACGTAGTCCATTTGCCATTCTTGGTCCGCAACAGTTTCGCTTGTGTACGTTGTTGCGTAAAGATTATAAATTCCACCACCACCGTATCGCGTATCGTTCACAAGAATGCAAATGAAATCGTATGGGGCTGCAGTAGCTATGTCCCTCACGGCCTTGTTCTCGACGGTCAGAATATAGCGAGCAGAACCGAACGTGTTGTAACTCGTGCCAAGCATATTGTGTTTCCAGACATCCTTGTCAGGCACATCGACGCCTGAGTCCTCCGATTCGACTTCTACAAGCCAGACGTTGAACTCTTTCTTTCGAGTTGCAAACGGATGGGTAGTGAACATGACATCGTTGAAACGCTTCGCATCCGCCCGGAACTTCCCCATCTCAGCTCTCGCATAACCATCGCCCAATATGACGATGTCGACCTTTTGCGAGGGATCCCCATGCTCCATGAGACGAATCATCTTGTATGGGGATCGCTTTTTCTCTTTGTTCACATGTGTCGGGTCATCGGGATCAATTACTGTAGAAAAAATCTCGTGAAACGTCATTTGCTTGTCCCGCCGAGCAATGGTGACCTGGACAACCCGTTTCGGGTAGGGAAAACGGACAGACTCTGAGAAAGTTCGGTGAATCCCCTTCAAGGCTTCGTCCGTAGTTTGCCATTCGTAAAATATCGAGGAGAAGCCCTGCGAGTACACCAGGACGTTGGTCGAATAATCATACACTCTCACCATATACTCTCCAAGGTTTAACGTATCAACGAGATTCACCCGTCTCCCGGGCCACCGACCTTCTTCGTACACCTCATCGAGGCTAAAGGTTTCTTGATCCTTTGTGCCAGTATGGAAGTAATCAACCCTCATTGTTCGTTCAGAGAAGAACTTTTCATAGATCGCCGTATGATCTGCATAGACCGGGCAGATGAGCATCGTTGCCATCAAGACATAAAAGAAACGCATCCTTGTCCCTTAGTAATAGATTGGCAGAACAGAATTGCCTGAACAGTCACCGATAAGAAGAAACCTAAGGACATATTATGGGAAGAAAAAACGAACCCCAATCCCACCGTTGGCGCTAAGTTCAGTTTCTTTAATGAGATCAACAATTGGAGCCAGTTCAAGGAACACGTCCAACGGTGCCCGGTGCGGCCACCAGACTACACCGAGTGGAATCCGTATCCCGAAAATCCCGTCGCCCCTGCCAACGGCGAGACGACCGCCGACTCCCGCGTAGAGCACAAACCGCTCAGACGTGCGAAGGTTTTGGGGAAAATGCCAGATGTGATCCACATGCAAATGAAATCTACCTCTGCGTCGAAATGACCATGCCATTCCCTCATCAATAGCGCGAGTTTGCGAAACCCAAGCTTTGGCGCTGATTCCTGTCGGTTCACCAATTATGACACCAAGTCCAAGTCCTTTTTCTTGTCCGAGGCCTACCCGATGGAGGCCAAGCATCCATACGCAAAGAAGTACCAAGGTTGCAAATGGTTTCAGAAATTTTGTCCCCAAAACTTGTGTGAGGTTATGTTGTGGTTCCACCATTCCAGCAATATCACGACTTTTTACTTGATGCCCAGAAGTTCTACGTCGAATACCAGATCCGCATTGGGCGGTATCACCCCGC
>JAPUKJ010000033.1 GCA_027295705.1 Ignavibacteria bacterium
ACATCGGATACTTCAGCTTCCTCTCCACAGCTGCAACTACTCGCTTTACATACGCCTTGCATTCACTGGAGAAAAACCAAAAATACTTCACTACTGGCAGTCCGGCCCTCCCATGCAACTGCTTCTGAATAATTTTGTCCATGCCGATGGCTGAGGCCAGCACTCCAGACCCTACATAAGGAATGTTTGTCAACTCAAGCAAGCCTTGAAGAGTCCCATCTTCACCGAATGTGCCGTGCACAAGCGGAAAGACGACATCCAGTTGAATCGCTCCCTCACTTTCCCCATTTACCGAGACCAGTGCGCGACGTCGTGGCTCGGGCACGAGGAAACGTTCGGGTTCCTGCTCCAAACCGGTCTTTGATTTTAACAAATTAAGCACCTGGCTAGAACTGAGCCACCTTCCCTCCGACGTGATCCCTATGGGAACAACTTCGTACTTCTCTTTATCTAGTGCGTCGATCACCGCAGTGGCTGATACAAGGGAGACTTCATGTTCCCCCGATCGCCCGCCGAAGATTACACCAACTCGAATTCTCTTGTTATCAGGTGCCATCCTTATCCTGATCTACCCAATGTGGTTGTTATGAGATGCCTAACTTGTGGATTTTTTCTTCAACATACGCCCGTATCTCTTGATCTGTCATGTCGCCTGCCTGAGTCCAATCTGTGCTACAAGCAATCTTAGACGAAAAGTCTTTGCCGTAACTCTGCACGCTCACCTCTCGCAGTTTTTCAACTTCTTCATCGCTAAGCACCCCTACTCCACCGAGCATTCTGGCAACAAATGTAATATGTGCGGCATGCTCAACTTTCTCCATTTTGGAATATGCATCATGCACATCACTGCCGTATGTCACGACTCCATGATTCGCGAGGAGGATAGCTTCACTGTTTCTCACAAACGGAGCAAGCGATGCGGCAACTTCCGGCGTCGAAGGTGTTGCATACTGAGCAAGGGGGATAGCTCCTAGACCGACAATCACTTCAGGGAAAAGGCACTGATCGAGCGGAATTCTTGCTGTCGCGAATCCTGTTGCATGCGTAGGATGAGCATGGACCACCGCTCGGACATCAGGCCTATGTTGGTAGATGAAAAGATGCATGCCGAGTTCGGTGGAGGATCTACCACTACCGCCGATTTGCTCTCCATGCGGGGTGACTTCAACCAGATCGTGTGCAGTTACCATCCCCTTGTTAATACCTGATCGAGTGGTAAGAATATTCCCGTGTTCGAGCCGCGCGCTCACATTGCCGTCGGTCGCCGTTACGAAGCCCTTCGCGTAGA
This sequence comes from Ignavibacteria bacterium, assembly GCA_027295705.1. GTDB lineage: Bacteria > Bacteroidota > Ignavibacteria > UBA10030 > UBA6906 > JAPUKJ01. Next base: position 1,289 of record JAPUKJ010000033.1, read on the forward strand.
GCCTGTGGCAAACATCAACAAGCTGAGAATTTATCGCGTTATTCTGAACGTTGTTCATACCAACTAGCAGATTATCTCCAACAATTCATCCACAATATGGTATTTCTGAAACGGAGGCATCATGTATGCTCCCGCTACAACATGCTTTGCCTCCTTGAGGAACGTTCTTGCGATTTCGATACCCACCGTGGGTCCATGTTCTGCGTGCCTCATCCGCTCTCTGATCTCATCAGGAATTCTCATACCTGGCACTTCATTATGAAGGAACTCAGCATGCTTTATCCCTCGAAGCGGAAGTATGCCAAGCATCACCGGAGTGTGAAGATGCTCGATGCATTTGAGAAATCGTTGCAGGGTTTTCATCTCATACACCGGTTGCGTAAACATTACATCTACTCCGGCTTCCACTTTCTTGTCCAGTCTTTCCATTTCTTTGTCCATGTCATCTGCAACAGGGTTTGCGGCACAGGCAATATAAAACGACGTGCAGTGATTGATGGAATTGCCGAGGAGATCTCTCCCTTCGTTCATAGATTTAACAGCACGGATCAATCCTATCGCGTCAACGTCAAACACCGAAGTGGCATGCGGGTAATCGCCAATGGCAGCTGGATCGCCAGTGATGCATAGTATGTTACGCAATCCAAATGTGTGAGCACCGAGAATCTCTGATTGTAAACCAATTAGGTTCCGATCCCTGGTGGCCAGGTGCGTCATCGCTTCGATGCCGACCTCACGCTGAATCATTGCAGAGATGGCTATTGAACTCATCCGCAACCGCGCTCTCGCACCGTCGGTGATGTCAATCGCATCGATACCACGCTGGTGGAGATATCGAGCGCCTTCAACAACCGATCTCATATCCAATCCTCGTGGGATATCAAGTTCGACAGTTGTCATGAACCTCTTGCCGATATTCTTAGCAAAGGTTGAACGGTCGTCTAACTGAACAGACACTTTCGGCTTCTCTCCAATACTAACTGACCGCGGTTTGGCTTTCAGGTCAGGTGTACCGACGCGCAGTCCGCGAATCGCCTTAGCCATCGCCGCAATGTGTGCTGGAGTTGAGCCGCAGCAGCCACCAATAAGAGTGACACCAGCCTCCACGAGTTCTTTGGCATAGGTTGCGAGGTACTCGGGAGTCGTATGGTAAATTGATCGGCCGTCAAGAAGCGTAGGTATACCTGCAGCAGGCTGGGCGGAGAGTATGATTCCTTCCTTGTGTATACTTCGAATAATGCTGAACATCCGCTGTGGGCCAACAGTGCAGTTAGCCCCGACGACGTCTACTCCTTGCTCGACGATGTGCTCGACAATCTCGACGGGGAAACTCCCTGAAAGGATCGCCCCATCTTCGGCAAATGCTTTTTGAGCAACGATCGGGATATCAGTCAGCTCCTTCGCGGCAGCAATTGCCTCATCCAACTCCTGGATGCTGACGAACGTCTCTAGCATAAGGAGGTCAACGCCTCCTTGCAGCAACAGTTCAATCTGCTCCTTGAACGCGTCCCGTGCCTGCTGGTGTTTCACCTTGCCAACCGGCTCCAATAGCTTACCGATGGGCCCCACAGCACCGGCTACATAAACGTTCTCTCCAGCAATGCGCCGAGCTATTTCTACACCTTTCAGGTTTATCTCCCGAATCCTGTCTTGACAGTGAAATTGAGCAAGGCGGAAACAGTTTGCTGAGAAGGTGTTCGTTTCGATGATTTCTGAGCCTGCTTCAATGTATTCGCGATGGATCCGCTCAACAATGTCGGGATTCCTGATATTCTGGATTTCATGAGGCAATTCCTCGTACTCATAGAGATCAAGGAGTGTTCCTAATGCTCCATCACATAGAATCGGTCCTTGTTTGATACGCACGCGAAATGGTTTCTTCATGTACACGCCTTCACAAAAAGACTACCGGCCCCATTACTGCTAGGGCCGGGACTAAAAGTAGGCAATTCAGCTTCGATATTCAAGCAAACGATTTATCAGCTGATACTTCCGGTATCTCCTATCATCGATCCACTCTCCATCAATTTGCACAGCGCTCGTCGTAACACCTTTGCAAAGACAATCTGTAACGATGAGAGACACGGATTCACTGGCACTTCAGGCATGAAGAACAATCATAACACCAGGATCAGAAAAGTGCACAACGGCCAGCAAAAGGACGTCTAAACCGAAAACTGTGGAACTCTAAGAAGCTTCTGAGTAGTTTCGATGGTAAGCTGGTTCCACCGAGTCGAAGAACGGGAAGTATTTCTTGAAGCCAAAATCGTAGCCCTGGGCATGAAAAGCGCCGGAGGCTACGTCCTGAACGTATGTTCCTTTATACTCTCGGTGAACAATGCGGGCTAGCATGTCAACGAGCGCATCGATGTCGCTCTCATTGTTGTAGCAACCTATACTTGCGCGAACCATACCGGGCATTCGTGTTTTGTTTCCCGCGAGCACTTCTTGTATGAGCTCCCGATCCTCTTGCGGGGTAACCTTCAGGAGTTCCTTGACATATGGATGCGCACAGAAACAACCGTTACGGACACCAATTCCTCCCTCGGTGCCGAGGATCGCAGCGACAAGCGCGTGATGCATTCCGTCGATGTTGAATACGATAACACCGACCTTGTCGGTCAAATTATCTGTTGGGCCGTACAGAGTGATACCTTTGAGTGCCTTGATTTTAGTTAAGGCATATCGCAACAAATCCTGCTCATGGGATGCAATCTCATCCATGCCGACGGATTGGAGAACGGTTATCGCCTCTGCAAGTGCAACTCCTCCCACTACATTCGGGCTACCCGCCTCTTCCTTATGTGGTGGATGATTCCACGCTACATCATCAAACGTTACGACCTCCACTACACCGCCGCCCACCGTGTCGGGATCACCAAGCTCGAAGAAGTCAACAGGTCCGATCAGGGCTCCTGTGCCAAAAGGAGCATACATCTTGTGAGCTGACAATGCAAGAAAATCAATGTGCCGTGGATCGTCGTTCTCAAACATGTTGATTGGTCGATGCGGGGCCAATTGTGCAGCGTCGACGAAGATTCTTGAACCGGCAGCATGCGTCCACTCTGCAATGTCAGCAATCGGAGAACAGATCCCTGTGATATTCGACGCACCATTGATGGCAACCAGCTTAACTCGCCCTGCGTACTGCTCGAGGACTCTTTTCAGTGCTGCTAGGTCGAGATGCCCATCTTCAGTAATACCCACGTGAACAACATTTGCATGCTTCCTCCAGGGGAGGTCATTCGAATGATGCTCCATAGCCGTGGTGACCACAACATCTTCACCGTTAAAGTCGAGCCTATTGGAAAGCTTGTTTACACATTCGGTAGTGTTTTTGGTGAAAATGACTGTGTTGTGAGTAAGATCAGCCCCTACAAATCTCCCCACAACACTATGTGCGCGATCGAACACTTTTGTAGCAAGCAGAGACTTGAAGCCAGTTCCCCTGTGCACACCGGAATACCAGGGAAGAAATTCCTCAACACACCTCAGCACACACTTGAGCGTAGGTGTGCTGGCTGCGTTGTCCAGAAACACGTACGGTCTCTCATTACCATCAAGAAGTGGTACAAGAGTATCAATTCCAATGACATCATTCCGGAGATTTGCAAGACTTAATGTCTGACCACCGTCGTTTTGAGGAAGCATGACATCCTCCTGAACTTTGGTTGTGTAGGCTGTATCATCCTCGCGGATGAAATGTACGATGAACTTCCTTCAGGTATTCTCGATCAACATGTGTATAAATCTGCGTGGTGGTTATGTCTGAATGGCCAAGCATTTCCTGCACCGCCCGCAAGTCCGCGCCACCCTCCAGCAGGTGTGTTGCAAACGAATGTCTGAATGTGTGAGGATGCACTTCTTTGGTGATTCCCGCTTTTCTTGTGTATGCCTTAACAATATTCCAGATTGCCATCCGCGTCATCGGTGTACCGCGCGCGTTCAGAAAGAGTGCATCCTGAGATCTACCTCTAGATTGCAGCAGCACTCGCACTTCCCACTTGTAACGATCAATCCACTGCAGCGCCGGTTTGCCAATCGGCACAATGCGTTCCTTCGAACCCTTGCCAAAAACCCGGATGATCTCTTCATCAGCCAATACATCAGCCTGTTTCAGTGATAACAACTCTGAGACGCGAATTCCCGTAGCGTACAGCACTTCAAGCACGGTCTTATCACGCAGCCAGAGGTTGCGTCGGTCACGAGCACTAGGAGCAGGCTGGTTCAAGATTAGCTCGATTTCGTCCTGATTAAGAACATCCGGAAGTGTACGCGCAAGCTTAGGTGTATCGATGGTTAGCATGGGATTATTCTCTGCAACGCCGTCACCTACAAGAAATTTGTGAAACCCCTTGATTGCCGAGAACGCCCTTGTAATGGATCTCGGTGACAGACCAGCATCGCGGAGTGAACTAAGAAACTTCGAGGCGTGCAACTCTGTAATTTCATCCGGAGCCGTAACGTCAGTGTGTCCAAGGAATCGAAGGTAGCGCGTTATTTCCAGCCTATACGAAGCAATGGTGTTACTGGCAGCGTTCTTCTCAAGCTCCAAGAAATGCAAGTAATCCTCGCAATACCTGTTCATCCCTTGTTGATCTCTTTGATACTACTGTAATGAGGCTTTTCAAACGGTATTGTGGTAGGAGCTTTGACCTGATTTGACAATTTCGTTTTTTCAGCTCCGGGGTACTTGACTCGGGTATGGTATATTCCTACAAGGACTTTCAAGAATGCCGTCTTGATTTTCGTAAGATCTTTTAGCGTCAGAGGACACTCGTCTAGCTCACCTTCTGCAAACCGCTTCTTGATGACTTCATCAATGGTTACTTCCAGTTTTTGGGGGGACGGATCATCCAGCGTACGCGCAGTTGCCTCTATGGCATCAGCCAACATGAGAATGCCTGTTTCCTTCGTCTGAGGTTTCGGACCTGGATACCGGTAGTCTTGCTCTTTGATTTCGTCTATCTTTGTCTGATCGTCCGAGCGTTGAGCTAATTGAAGCGCTTTATCATAGAAGTACTCTATCCGGGTCGTGCCATGGTGCATGGGGATGAAATCGACCACCTCATCGGGGATGTTGTATTCGCGCGCAAGTGCCATGCCGTCTTTGACGTGAGCTGCAATGATAAGCGAACTCATCCGTGGTACGAGCTTGTCATGTTGATTCTGCGAGCCCTTTTGATTTTCCACAAAGTAGCCTGGTTTCAGGATCTTACCAACATCATGAAAACATGCACCTACGCGAGCAAGTACCTCATTAGCACCAACAGCAGTAGCTGCCGCCTCCGCGAGACTGGCCATTGTCATACTGTGATGATATGAACCTGGAGCTTTCTCGGCAAGCAATCTCAGCAGCGGATGATTGAAATGTGACAACTCCACGAGCGTGAGATCAGTGGTTACTTTGAACACCCTTTCGAAGAAAACCAGGAGTCCGTATGTAAGTACCGGTGAGACGACTGCGTTAACCAACCCAAACCCAAGCTGAACCGTTACACCCATAACCGACTCAAACCGTTGCATACCGAGCGCTGTAATGGCCAGAGCATAGCCCAAAAAAATGAAACCCATAGAACGGAAGATCTGAGTTCGGTTTTTCATATCACGAACTGTATAAACAGAAAGTGCACCGGCAACTACTGAGGCAAGCGCGATCGAATAGTCGTTGCCGTGGATCCCCGCGACCAAGAACGCAATGATTACCGTACCATAAAACCCGACGCGGGAATCAAAAATTATCGTCAGGAGCATTGACGAGGCAGGAACGAAAATCAGGTACTCAATAGGTAAATCAACAGGTAGTTCACGCGTAAGGTACGCAAAGAACCCTTGGATCAGAATCAGAATGCCTATCAGCGCCAACTGCCGGTTATTGCTAAAGATACTCGTTCTGAAAAAATAGAGATAAATCCCATACAACATTACAATGATAGCGACATGAATCAGAATCCCAAAAAGCTGGGTGGTTCTGTCCGATTCTTCCCTCCGCTCGGCCTGGGCTCTCAGAAGAGATTCAAGCTTTAATTTCGCTTCTTCCGTGATCCTCTCATGTTTGCTAAGGATACGCTCATCCTCCGTTACGAAACCAATCGTCCGAGGTACAGCATCGACGGCCGCAGCTCTGGCAACTTCAGTTGCAGTCGGATTGAACTTCACGTTTGGAGCAACGTGCATGATGCCAATCTTGAATGCGATTGAGACAGTGTCATTGTCGGATTCATAATAATCACGCAACTCTTTCTCGAGCAAGAGAACAATATCGTCCTTGTCGTACAACCGAGCCTGGTTGATGATTTCTTCTTCCGTCCCCTTCCGCAAGGCAAACTCTGACCCCGGCAGAAAAACTTTCAGTGTATCTAGGATGCCAACCTTAAGATACTCTCCCGCAAATCCCGCAAGTAGTCGCCTCATTTCCGATAGCCGACCGGTCGTAGCGAGTCGTGCCAACAGATCCCATTCATGATCAAAAAAGGGGATTTTCAATTGTGCGGCAAGTTGGAAAAAAGCGGCGGAGTCGCGGGAGACATCAGCTTGTTTGTTATTACGAACACGCATGTATTGCTTGCGCAGCTCAATAGCCTCGCTGAGTTGGTCAAAGAAACCAGCTAACGTGCTCAGCTGCAGGTCTACTGCTTCAACGTCCCGTTCAAAGACGGGAAGCACTGCTTTCCTGGCTGAGTCAACATCTTTTGCATACTCGCGATCGTCACGGTAAATGGGAAATGAAAAAGGTGCGATGAGTTCTTCCCGTACCCACACAGACCCAACTTTGTAGTCAAGGTCAATGGATTCCTCCCTGGGAAACATCAAGGCAAGAGAGACAGCGAGGGCAAGGAGAATCAAACCTTTTGTGACAATATCCTTTGAGACCTTAATACTTCGCAAGAAGTCAAATATGGCTGTGGCTTGCCCTTTTCCTATCATGTAATCAACGGTTTATCAGAATTATGTAAACAAATATCTGGAGATTCTGAACGAGAAGCAATGCTCCAAGCCGTAGGCACGAAAGCCCCATCGGATGCTCGACGAGGCTTCGAAACGGAGAGATACAGTGAATTGCTGTCAGTTATCTTTGGCTCCTTGATCAATCCACTTAGTGATACTTCTAACTTCCTCGTCACTCAACCATTTTGCTTTCCCCTGTTTGATCTTCTTCTTTGGATTGAGCGGCATCCGATCTCCGAACGGGGGCTCTTCTCCTAGCTTCTTGATGATTAAACTTTCCTTTGATTCACCGGCGACAAAAGGCTGGCCATTTTTGCCACCAGTTTCCAGCAACTCATACGAATCCATTGAAAGTTCACTCGGATTAAAATTGTCTTCAGCGTGGCAAGGCAAACATTGCTTCTGTATGATTGGGAATATATCTTCCTTGAACGAAACTGCTTCGTCTTTTTTCTTCGATGGCTTCTGTTTCTTTCCGTCCTCTCCGAGAACAGCGTGCGCTGCAAGAAACGTCATAACAACTAATACTAAGCTGATTACTTTTACCACTGTAGAACTCCTTCTATTAGATATTGACAAGTGAGCTTCTACACTATGAACATCAAAGAACTCAAGATTGTTTCGGGAAAATTGGCTCAAAAAAACCAGTTTACCGCAGTCCGAGTATGACTCCCTAGTGTTTTGATAGAATAGAAGGCTTTGTGCCAAGCCTTAGTTGTTCTGCGCACCCTGATCAATCCAATCCTCAATTACATCTCGCTCATCCGATGGGAGTGGAGGCAAATTGAGTGGCATCCGGAGGCCGCACGTTCCTAAGATACGACGGTATAAAGCACTGGAGTCCGTGGAGAACGGTTTGACGCGCGGAATGCCTGCACATGGGCCATTAGTAGCAGTAACGCTTACCAGTTGACCATAGCTCTCACCCACCCGAAGCGAAAATGGTGCCCCATTACCTGGGTGACACCCTTGATTCACACAACGGTTTGTAAAGATGGGCTGAACTTGAGTGGAAAACATCACCAAAGCCGCAACGTTAACCGTGACAGTGAACTGGGACGGCGGTGACGCACTGTCCTGTACGACAATCTGAGATGTTCCAACTCCGATCGCCACAATCTTTAGCTCGCTCCCCGTTATGGATGCCTGAGTTACCGCCGGATTCCCTTGTGAGGAGAATGTGTAAAATGGCATCCCACCCGAGATTGTCAGTGAGACGGAATCGCCTGATACCAGTGTAACAAGGCTTTGACTAACCATTAACCCCGATGATACGTTAACTGTAACCTTGTCTTGCAAGCGCGGGGAACCATTGTCCTGCACGACAATCTCTGATATTCCAATTCCAATGGCGACAATCGTCAGCGTACTGTCTGAGACAGATGCACGAGTTACTGTATCTGCCGGAGAAGAGAGTGAATAAGGTGGCGTTCCACCCGAAATCGTCAGTACGACAGAATCGCCTGGTGCTAGTGAAACAACGCTTTCACTAACCATCAACTCTGGTTGAATGGGGGAAGGATCAGAGCCGGCATCCTTGCAACCGAATGGAGCTGTTGCAATAAACAATACACTGCTAATCAAGAGACACAATAAGGTGGTGGCGCGCATAGTGTCTCAATTCTTTACAAATAGAAATGGACTAGAAGGTGAAACTCGTCATTCTTCACGTCTGTTGGTTCCTCCTTCATGATTCGGTACATTGGCCGAACCTCCACTCCACTGAGAGGGAAAAATTCAAAGCCAAAGCTGTAACGTGAGAGTGAACCCGTTTTGAGATCTCTGTCTGGATCATAGAAATCGTACGCAAATTTCAGATCTACTCCAGTGGTCACCACATAATTAACCTCCACATAACTCACAACTGCATCCGTAGTCGTACCGCCAGACTTGGTCTGCATGAGATCAACCTCGCCGAAGATTGTTAAGTTCTTATAGCTAAACGAACCGAAGCCCCCAAACAATGTTGTTCTAACACCACTGGTGTTCTCCTTTGTAAAAACGTTTCCTCCGATGCCAAGGTTTGCATCATCTGCAACGTTAAACATGCCTTCCACCCTGCCTAGCACAGCTTTCTGTCTACCTGTCCCCGAGCCAAACCCATCGGCAGCATTGTAGATACCTCCAACGATTGTTGCAGGGCCAGGTGAGAAGCCTACTTCCGCACCAGTCAGCTCTGGCCGTCCACGCTCTGCGCTAAAGCCAGTAAACTCTCTGATAAAGATAGTGTGGTCATCCAACTTGGTCCCGAAGTTGGGAACAAACTTGCCGACCTTTATGAATCCTCGAGCAGGCAGAATATTAAGCAGTCCAAATATCTCAAACCCGCTGTAAAGCCCTTTGTCAAGGTATATGCTAACTCTTTTGGCGATGCGGAAGTTCAGATACAGATCACCCTGCATCTGAAAGAACGCGTTATTGCTTGACTGAGGTGGTGGTGCAGCCCCAGTGTCTGGAATTTGCTGATAGAAGAAGAGAGTCCGAAAATCCGCACCGACACCAAGAAAATTGGTGAGCATTGTCGTGAAGTCCTCAAGTTCGAATTCCTCCGACCATGTTGGGACGGGAAGCTCATCGCGACCATACGTGGCACCAAAGACCCGCCGCATCCCGCCTCCGGAGGGATTCACATGGCATGATTGGCATTTGGCACCAGTACGGCTTGCAAATCGCGGAAGTGCGAGTGCCATGTCACTAATGAACATAGCAATTACTCCTAACGCGACAAACCGCAGCGATGCTTTCATTGGGTGACTCCTTTCTGGATTAGATGAGATGTAAGATGATGTCGAAAGGTGTTTCAATATAGCAAGGCAATCCTTGTCATGCAATACACCACACGTCAACCAAGGGCCCCATCATATAATACCAGGCACGCTGGAACACAACCTACGTGAGTAACGATCGAACCGTCGA
>JAPUKJ010000330.1 GCA_027295705.1 Ignavibacteria bacterium
GCTGCCAACGAAATAAAGACCAGTAAGTATCGATGAAACGCCTACGTGGGTAGAACTCCATGTTATGCCGCCATGTATGGTCTTGCTAACTGTATCGCTATAAACAATCCAGCCAACCTTGTTATTTGCGAAGTAAGCCGACCAAAGTGTATAAGGGGTTCCAGAATTTTGGGGTAGCCATTGTGCGCATAGAGCATACGGCAGAAGTAGCATGGAGATGATGAGTGTTGTCTTCCTCAGCAAGATTTTGTATTTGTCTAGCGAAAACATGGCACGGTAATTACGTATTAAAGTTAGCAAAACGCTAATATTAATGTCAAATAGCTGCAAACCGGCACGATTTCCAAGACGACCATAACTCCAAGGTATTGCTAAGACGCTAGTTTGTCCAACAAAAAGATGTCGCTTGGCACTGTCAAATTTCCAGATCGCAATCATTCCTAGCCTGGGCAAGGGTCGACACCGCAAGGAGGCGGTTCCGGCACGCAGCATTCAGTTGGGAACGGACAACACGTGTAGTTTTCTGCTGCCGAGCCACCGTATGTAGCGTAAGCTGTGTATGTCTCACCTTGGTGTGTAATATCGGCGCGAAATGTCTGTTGCCACGTCACGTCCCCAGGAAGACCAAGTAAGCAGCGGTGTCCATCTGTGCCTACGTCTTGTCCCGTCGTCGAAGTCGTCCAGAACTCGAAATGGAGCTAGCCATTGTGAAAATAAAATGCGCAACACAGGTGAAAAGAGAATAATGGCAAAAGCTTCTATTCTCAGAGACGGGATCGGGGTCTTACTGGTAGCAATTCCTTGAATCATTTTAGTAAGGATTCAACTTAATGTCAATACGATTCTACATAAACCATTGTTTTCACATTTTTGTCGATCCGGCAACTTATGCAGAGACCCACCACTATCAAACGCTCTCTTTCATCTATAACTCATATTTCTTACATTGCTTTGTATTTTTCTCTAAGCAATGGCAACTTATCCATCTTGTTAAACCGACAGCCAACAATTAGGACTAAAGGAGTCCATTTGATAGAAAGACACACTCGCCCTGAAATGGGCAGAACTTGGGATGATAAGAACAAGTTTCGCATCTGGCTCGATATTGAGATCCTTGGCTGCGAGGCACAGGCAGAACTGGGAATGATGCCGAAAGAAGCTGTCCGAGTTACTAAGGAAAAGGCGTCGTTTGAGGTGGCGAGGATTGACGAGATCGAGCGTGAAGTGAAGCACATGTAATTGCCTTCCTTACGAACGTAGGAGAGAATGTAGGCCCAGAATCGCGTTACATTCACCTTGGGATGACATCATCAGATATTCTAGATGCCTGTCTTGCTGTCCAGATGAAGCAATCTGGCGAGATGTTGCTTGGTGACCTCCAGCGTCTGGCCGACGTGCTTGCACGACGGGCCAAAGAGTTCAAGTCTACGATCATGGTCGGCAGGACGCATGGTGTGCATGCTGAGCCGACGACATTCGGTCTGAAGCTTGCGCTCTGGTACGATGAAACTCGACGTAACACAGATCGTTTGAGAAGTGCGATTCAGCGGATTTCCGTTGGCAAGATATCCGGTGCTGTGGGGACGTTTGAGCATCTGAGCCCATAGGTCGAGGAATATGTGTGCAAGAAGCTCGGACTGAAGCCTGCCCCTGTATCGGCCCAGATCCTGCAAAGAGACCGTCATGCGGAGTTTATGTCGACGTTGGCAGTTATAGGGAGTTCGCTTGAAAAGTTCGGGACGGAGATCAGACATTTGCAGAAAACGGAGTACTGGAGGCCGAGGAGTTTTTTTCCAAAGGTCAAAAGGGATCATCCGCGATGCCACACAAGCGGAATCCGATCACCTGCGAACGGATTGCAGGACTCTCTCGAGTCTTGCGAGAGAATGCATTGGCTGTAATGGAAAACGTGGCGCTCTGGCATGAAAGAGACATTACGCATTCGTCTGTCGAGCGTGTTATTATTCCTGATAGCTGCATTCTGCTGGACTACATGCTCGCACTGCTCACGGAGCCTATCAACAAGCTGATCGTGTATCCGGACAATATGATAAGGAATCTCGACCGCACGTGGGACTTATTTTCTCCGAGACCGTCTTGCTTGACCTTACAAAGAAGGGAATGAAGAGAGAGGATGCGTACCGCGCTGTTCAGTCAGCAGCGATGAAGGCGTGGGAATCACATGGTGGTTTCAGCAAAGTGCTGCGATCACATGAGACAGCAAGAAGAGCACTTAACGATGGAGAACTTGACGAATTGTTTGAATTAAGAAATGGTCTGCAGAGTGTGGACTATATTTTCCAACGGGTTGGAGTTTCCTGATGTGAACACAGAGGACAAGAATCATGGCAAAAAAATTTCAAAATTTTATCAACGGTAAATGGGTAGATACGAAATCAGGCCGGACCTTTGCGAATAGGAATCCTGCTAACTGGGACGACATTATCGGTATCTTTCCAAAATCCGGGAAGGAAGATGTGGATGAAGCTGTACGATCTGCCAGGGCAGCGTTTGAGAAGTGGCGGCTGGTGCCAGCTCCGAAACGGGGTGACATTCTCCGACGGGTCGGTGATATCATGGTCGCCCGGAAAGAGGAACTGGCCCGTCAAATGACACAGGAAATGGGGAAAGTGCTTGCTGAGACTCAAGGTGATGTGCAGGAGGGAATTGACACCGCATATTACGCTGCAAGTGAGGGTCGACGGTTGTTCGGTCACACAGTGCCCTCTGAGCTGCCCAACAAATTTAACATGGCGATCCGTGTGCCGATTGGTGTCGCTGGTATCGTGACGCCGTGGAACTTCCCCATGGCAATTCCAACGTGGAAAATCTTCCCGGCCCTGCTGTCTGGCAACACGATCGTATTCAAGCCTGCTTCCGATACGCCTGCCACTGCGACGTCGCTGGTCGAAGTACTGCTCGAGGCCGGAGTGCCTGAAGGCGTTGTTAATATTGTGCATGGAGGCGGTGGCGACGTTGGAATGAATATTGTCAGGCACCCTGATATTGATCTCATTAGTTTCACGGGCTCGACCTCTGTGGGCAGACAGATTTCTGAAACTGCAGGCGGCATGCTCAAGCGCGTGTCCCTTGAGCTTGGCGGGAAGAACGCGCAGCTTGTGATGGATGATGCCGACCTTGGACTTGCCCTTGATGGCGTGCTCTGGGGAGCATTCGGCACGACGGGCCAGCGGTGCACTGCTACCAGCCGGCTCATTCTTCACGAAAAAATCCATGATGTTTTTCTTGAGATGCTTATCAAACGGGCAGTTGCGCTCAAACTCGGTGACGGACTCAAGGCCGGTGTTGAAGTGGGCCCGTGCATAAATGAAAATCAGCGTAAGACAGTTCAAAGCTATGTTGACGTCGGTCTGAAACAGGGGGCACAGCTTGTGGCGGGGGGTGAAATACCAACTGAATCAGGACTTGAAAAAGGGTGGTTCTACAAGCCAACGATATTTACTGACGTGAAGGCTAACCATCGTATTGCAAAGGAAGAGATTTTTGGTCCTGTCCTCTCGGTTATCAGGATTAAGTCGCTTGATGAAGGTGTGAAAATTCTGAACGACACAATTTATGGACTCTCTTCCTCCATCTATACCGCTGATGTAAACACCGCGTTTCGCGCTATTCGAGACATCAATACCGGTATTACCTATATCAATGCTCCCACAATTGGAGCTGAAGCTCATATGCCGTTCGGGGGCGTTAAGCAGACAGGCAACGGTCACCGTGAAGGGGGCTGGACGGTATTTGAATTCTTCTCGGAATGGAAAACCGTATACATCGACTATAGTGGCGGCTTGCAGCGTGCCCAAATTGACAACTACGAGAACTAACGCCATGATGGGCGTCAGGGCTTATATCGTCTCTTTTTATGAGCATCAGGAATTCTTCTGAAAAGTTCTTGATCTTAATTTGCTGAATCAAGATTGGAGACTAATCAATAGGAGACTAAGAATGTCAATGCCTCAAGCAATACAGAAAACCAGATCAACGTATCCGACAACAACCCCACCTAATCGGACTCTTCCCATATTATCAAAGCACATTTTGGTTGATGGATTTGAAATTGTGATTGACCTCAAAAGGAGCCATGGATCCTACATTGTTGACGCAAAAGATGGCAAGGAGTATTTGGATTTTTTCACTTTTGTTTCATCTTCGCCAGTGGGTTTGAACCATCCAAAGATGACAAATCCAGAGTTTCTGGAGAAACTTGCCTACGTTGCCGTCAACAAGCCGTCGAACTCCGATATCTATACTGCTGAGCAAGCAGATTTCCTGGAAACGTTCGCGCGCATCGCCATTCCTTCTTCCCTCCCCTATGCTTTCTTTATAGAAGGAGGAGCCCTCGGCGTTGAGAATGCATTGAAGGCTGCGTTTGATTGGAAGATCCGCAAGAATTTTGCAAAGGGCTACAAGGAAGAGAGAGGCAAACAAGTACTTCATTTCCAGCTGTGCTTTCATGGACGGACAGGATATACAATGTCTATGACCAACACAGATCCGGTGAAAACAGATCTGTATCCGAAACTATCATGGCCTCGGATCCACAGCCCCATTGTGAAGTTTCCGTTGACCGATGAAAACCTCGCGCAGGTGCAGCGGGAGGAGCAGACGAGCATTAACGAGATCGAGAAGGCCTTCCGAGATAACAAGGACGATATCGCTGCGATCATTATTGAGCCCATTCAGGGAGAGGGAGGAGACAACCACTTCCGCCCGGAATTTTTCAGAGCTCTTCGCCAGCTTGCTGATGAAAATGATGCCATGCTCATCATGGATGAGGTGCAGACGGGTATTGGCATGACAGGTAAGATGTGGGCGTACCAGCATTTCGTTGAACCCGACATGATCGCCTTCGGCAAAAAAACCCAGGTGTGTGGGTTTCTTTCCAGCAAACGGATTGAAGAGGTAAAGGATAATGTGTTCGTCGTACCGAGCAGGCTAAACTCGACATGGGGCGGGAACTTGATTGATATGGTGCGCGCTCAGCGTTACCTTGAAATCATAGAAGAGGAGAAGCTGGTCGAAAATGCAAGCGTTATGGGAGAACACCTTTTAGCTGCCGTAACGAATCTGGTTGAAGAGTTTCCCGCGCTTATCTCGAATCCTCGCGGCAGAGGATTGTTTGCAGCTTTCGATGTCAACAGAATCGAAGATCGAACACCTATCCGAAATATGTGCCTGCAAAAAGGTCTGATTCTTTTGCCTAGTGGAGAGCGGTCCATCAGGTTCAGGCCGCCGTTAAACGTCTCGCGTGATGAGATTAACGAAGGATTGGACATCATTCGCCGAACTCTCAAGGAGATAGTCTAACATAGCTTGTGCCGCAAGTAAAAGGTCTCGGATACTCTATCCGGGGCTTTTGTGTTTCTAAGTTGTCTTTGGGAGATAACTTGGTACTTTTGGTTTCTCCGATACGTGCTAGTTGCGTCGGTTTGAAATGGAAATGGGGTTAGTTTACCGATCCAGGGTGGTACTGCACCGGCGTTTGGAACAGTTATCGCAGAAGTACCATTTTTCTGGTCAACATGAATCCATTGGAATGCAAGCGATAGAAATAGACTCCACCTGCCACACTACTGGCATCCCAAGATACCACATGAGTGCCGGGTTCCTGTATGTCATTCACAAGCGTTGCTACTTCTCTTCCTAGCAAATCGAAGATCTTGATGCTCACGTGATCTCGTTGAGGTACTTGGTATTCAATCGAGGTTGTTGGGTTGAACGGGTTGGGGTAATTCTGAGAAAGCAGAAATGAAGTTGGGAGGGGGTTCTCTTCTCTCCGTGTAGTTGGAAGCTGCCGGATGAAATTCACAGCATCTATGCCGATGGCGTCGGAGCTCGAGCCGAGCAATCCCCCATCATAGTGCAGATACCTGAATGCAACATGAACTGTGGAGTTCTGTGGCACAAGGCCAGTCAGTGGATAGCCGAAACGCACCCAACCTGTCTTTGGTACCTCAAAGTAGTCGAGAAGGATCGTGAAGCTCGAAGTGTCAACGCCACTAGTGGATACAAGAATCATCAATGAGTCTGGATAGTTTGGATCAGGAGGCGGATGAAAGACGGATCGTGCCCAGAATACAATCGAGTCAACATTTCCTGTCTGTGCCACCCCGGGAATTGCGGGAGTAATCAAATAGTCGTCCAGGTATGATCCGTTAGTTCTCAGGAAGTTGTTCGCAGCAAACCCGATTCCTTCAAAGGGGAGGAACAAAATCGTTGAATCTCGGAACCACGGAACCTCAATACCTTCGTCCCTATTTATCACAGTCCATCCTGCAGGGGGGAATGTCGGAGTGTTAAATCCTTCGAAGAAAATAACAGAGGAGTCGAGTACCTGAACAGTCAGTCGAGCGGTGTCGTTTGAGTTATTGGAGTCCGTGTTGAGCGACGTCCATGCCGTGATGAGGTGCATTCCCGGTGATGGGCTGAGCCAATCCAGGATGAGTGTATCAAGCTCACTCCTCTGGAGCAGCATTGTGTTGCTGACCGGCGTTTGTGCAAGACTGTCCACGCTCCAGGAAATCTCATAGGTTGATTCGGAGAAGGTTCCAAAGTTCTGAACGATCACGTCAAAACTCAAGACTTGTGATGAATACCGAAGAATGTTCCTTGGCAAAGCCGGAACGTGTGGCGTTGGTTTCTTGTTCGACAGTTCGTTCAATCTTGAATTACCTCGTTTAGCTGTGAATGATCTATTTGAAGTCAAAACTCCCGTATTCGAGAGAGCAATTGCACCGATGTCATGGAAAGAAGTGTCAGCGATTCTGAATTCGTCAACAAATATATTGTTGCCGAACTTGCTTACGCCTCTCAGGCTTACAAAAACCCGGCTCGCCCCAATCCATGCAAGAAGTGAGATGGCTTCTTTTTCCCACCCGTTGTTCGCACGAGGGCGCTGTAGCCCGTGTACGATCGTCCAGGGTCCGTTGATGCTATCCGATGTCGACACCTCGATGTATACAGAGTCTAAGGACGTAAAGAATTCTTTGTCATGATACATTTGAAAGGCAAGGAACGGATCGACGGCTGCTGATAAATCAATTGCGGGAGTTGTAAGGCGCGCTTCTTCACCTGGTCCGGCATCATAGGAGTTAAACTTTGCCTGGCCTGAGCCCGAGTAGGGAGGGATTGGTGGGTTTGTACCTGTTGCGGTTACGCTCCAAGTCGCGATCGGGCCTAGGATCTGATTTATGCTCCATCCGGCTGGTATGCTCAGACTGTCGAAGCCTTCTTGCAGGTACACTGCAACCGATCTATCAATCATCTTCGACTTATGAGAGTTGGGTGTTTGACCGGATAAAGTACTAGCACAGCAAAAGCAGGTTAGTATAATGCATGTCAATCGGGTTACATTCATCTCGACAAATACCACTGGATGCTTAGGATTGAATTTTTCCAATATACCTCTCAAGCATTACTTATTCAAATTTAGGGGTGAGTGCTGTAGGTCGAGACGCCGTCTCGACCCCGGTGGTCCACCAATTCGGGGCTTCCTGGTCGACTCGGCGAGTCGACCTACAAGGCACCGCACAACATGCAGGTGAGGCCATGCTACGTTTTTATGTTGGCCGAATAGGATTTCAAAGGATTTCTAGTGTAGTATTGAACCTTGCCGCGCCGCCCGAGCCCAGACACAATTCGCAACCTAGTGGGCCTCCGCTACGCGCTAGAACATCCGTAACCGCGGCAAAGAAGAACCCATTTGCGACCCGTTTTGGGATGGTGCGGGACAAACATAAGAAAGCCCCGCCGCAATCCTTTGCGACAGGGCTTCTTTCCCCTGAGGTTCTTCTCTCGCTTCGCCTGCTATTACTTCAGCAACAGTAGCTTCTTGAGGTCCGTGAAGACCTGACCGCCGTCCACCGCTTTTGCTTCGAGACGGTAGAAATAAACGCCACTGGCGATCTGCGATCCGAAACGGTTTTTTCCGTTCCATTCAACCTTGAAGTATCCTGCATCCTTTACTTCATCGACCAGCGATGCAATCTGCTGTCCAAGAATGTTGTAAAGCTTCAAGGAGACGCGCGACTGGGTTGGAACACCGTACTGGATTGTCGTATTGGGGTTGAACGGGTTCGGGTAGTTCTGATACAACGCGAATTCCTCAGGAATCTGCGATTCATCCTCACCAACAGCGACAGCAGCATCCCACGGGCCGTTCGGCGTTGGAACACTATTATCTGTCCAGGTACTGTCTAAATTCTCGCTAGTCTCATCAGAACCGGTCACGCCATTACCACCAGATGTGGTCTGTGTACCCTCGGTAAAATCAATACGGTGTGTGGAAAAACCATCACCAGTATTGTTG
>JAPUKJ010000331.1 GCA_027295705.1 Ignavibacteria bacterium
CCAAGGAAGGGATTACGCTGGTCCTACCGGCCCCAGAAGAGCAAGCCTACATACATGAGAAGTACATGAGCGAATTGGTGAACGGTATTATTCTGCCTCAAACGCGGGCGCATTTGTTGACGATCGTGGATCGATTGAAAGAGCGGCAGGGTATCCAAGGACTGATTCTGGGCGGGACCGAATTACCCTTGATTCTGCGAGATGTCCCGGACATGGGTATTCCATTCCTGGACACAACCACCATCCATGTCAATCGTATAGTCGCACAGTTGCTACCGTAGGCGGCCGCGCAACCATATGATTTGCCAAAGAACCATATTCCCAATATATTTTCCGGTACGATAGGAGCAAGCAGTTATCTATCCGCCGGACGTACTAAAAGTTAAAAGCGGAGCGCCCATCAGCTAGGCGGCGTTAGCAACTCAACTCTGGATCGAACCAAGATGGAACAAGAAGTCGATCACCATTATCTCTCAATTCTTCGTTGCCAAACTTGGTGTATTTGGCCCGAGAATACCACGATCGTTGCTGGCAAGTATGAGGCAAAGACAAAACAATATGGTTCGATCGAATTACAGGTTCGAGTGGTGACATACGCGCAGAGGCCCAGACCAGAGACTGAACCAGCGAAGCCGACACCCTCGATAGGTCCACTCATTTGGCGAGGAGAACTTACCACTGGATATTTGTACGGGCGAGCAATCCTCAAAGCACCCGAGGATCAAATTCCGGTTAGATTCAAGTTTGATTACGCTTTCGAAGGAGAAATTGACATACAAGTCTTAGCAAGATCTAGATCTGAACTCGAGAAGAGTGAAATGGAACAGTTGGCTGCACAGATTGCATACCCTTTGCTCACATACCTGAACCTCCGACACGCTGAATTCCTGAGGCCCGTTGCACCGATTCAGTGCAGCAAGTTAGAGGGTAAAAACCGGATGTTGGAATGCGAGACGCTCATAGCAGTTCACGATAGAAAGACATTTGATGTTGAGACTTTGAAGGATTCAATCAGAGAGGCACTGGTGAGGCGTATCAATGTTCCTGCTGAACGAAGTCGGGCTCTATACCTTGCTTGCAAAAGACTCTTATCGGCTGACTTGGAGTCGGATCCGGTAGACCGGTATTGTGATCTTTGGGAGGCCTGTGAGTTCCTAAGCCAGTTTGTGAGTTCGAAGGGAACAGTACCATCTAGAATCGCCACTGCCCTCGCTGAATTTACGGGGTACGCCAAGCCCAAGCTAGAGACAAGACTTGGTCTCAGGAACTTGTATCAAATGCGTAAAGATATTGTTCACAATGCAGTAGAGAACGTCCATGAGATAGAGCAGCAGACCCCTCTCTTGAGTTCTGTAGTGCGTCAACTAATCTCCTGGACACTAGGCATGCAATACTCTGGAGATACGAAAATCGATTCGCTTTTCGGTGGGGGGCGATAACCAAACACGCCTAGCCCGCGACTCCCCGAGAAACAACATCGGCCGCAATCAGTCAGGCAACACCAACAATAGGAGGAGCAATGTCGATACGACCAATCAAACGAATTATTCAATCCCAGCCCACAATTGAAGGCGCGGGCGTACGATTACGTCGCGCGTTTGGCTTTGGAAGCACGAGTGACTTCGATCCGTTCCTGTTACTTGACGACTTCCGGAACGAGAATCCCAAGGATTATCTCGCCGGGTTTCCGTGGCACCCCCACCGGGGCATCGAGACCATCACATACGTCCTCGCGGGAACGGTCAGTCACGGCGACAGCCTAGGGAACAGCGGCACATTAGGGGCGGGTGACGTGCAATGGATGACCGCCGGCAGAGGTATTCTTCATCAAGAAATGCCTAGGGGTGATGCGAAGGGGCGGATGCATGGCTTCCAGTTGTGGGCGAATCTCCCCTCCTCACTCAAGATGACTGCTCCTCGCTACCAAGACGTCTCGTCCGACGACATCCCCGAAGTGACTGATGACGACGGTACTCGCGTTCGCGTCGTCTGCGGAAATTTCTGGGGAAAGAGCAGTCCAGTGGATGGGATTGCGGCTGATCCGCGGTATCTCGATGTATGGGTGCCGCCGGGTCGACGCAAGACGCTGCCAGTCGAAACTTCACGGCACGCGTTTGCCTACGTTTTCGAGGGTACAGGCACGTTCCGTGACGCCTCCCAACCTGTTGCCGTCCGGACTGATGTCGTAGGATCGATCGACGGTACAGCGCTCGACGAGACGGGAAATCGGTCGCTTGTCCTTTTCGATACCGGTGACGAGGTGACGGTGCAAGCGGGAGATGCCGGTATTAGATTCCTGTTGGTGTCGGGCCAGCCGCTCCAGGAGCCTGTTGCCTGGCGTGGCCCAATCGTGATGAATACCGACGAAGAACTGCGACAAGCCTACGCCGAGCTCCACAACGGAACATTTATCAAGGATCGCTGACTCGCTTACGGCCCTAAGGTCGTTGCGTTGCCTTTCCTGGCTGACAAGGCAGCAGGATCACTCACAATTGCAAGGACAACGGAGCAAGAAACTGAAAGGAATCGTGAGGTCACGTGTGTGTGCAAAGCCGACACGGAAGTTGGGACGGCTAACTTGAACAGACTGTTAGAGAACTAAGGAAGGAATCTAACCTAAGAAATCAGTTTTATCTGGGAAACTGCGGGGGTGGTAGTGCGCTAACTAGTCCTTCAGTCAAACGACCGGAGGGATAAAAAACATAGAGATACCAAAACCAATGACGGAGGCAATCAATCCGTACATGAAGACAATGTAGCAGAGCCGTAGATATCTGTATTTCCTCTCCAGTACTTTTCCGAGGAAATACAGGTCTTTGATCATACTGCCGTAGAGGTACTCCCTATCATTCATCATCTCTTTCATCGCCCACTCGAAGTCTTCGAGAGGCACGCTGTGGAAATTCCCGAAGAATAGGAGGTTAACTTTCTTCTGGTGAATCTCCTCCCGCGTGAATGTTCCCGTCGTGACTTTTGGCTTTGTCGCAAGAATGGCGAAGACAATCGCCGTCATACAGACCCCGAGCAGGAGAAACGTGGGAATTTGCAACCACGGATTCATGTCAAGCTTACTCATGAGCGTGCCAACAACAATCGAGATAATTATGGAGTTTGTGGTGAGCATGAGGCTTGCTTTGCCGTCAGCAATGGAACTGAGACTTAGGTGGTTACTTGGTACCACTCTGAACATAGTTTCGATGCCCCGTATGGGTATCTTATCCATTTCCTGTTTTTTTGCCTCTTTCTCTTCTTTGAGTTTGACCTTTGCTTTGTTCTCCCCCTGTTCGGCAACGGCCCCACGCACCTGCTCCTGAAGGGCGATCAGGTTCTTCGTCCGGCGCTTCCCGAACTGGGCTTTAGCGTACTTCGTCAAGAACTGATTCCTTGAGATGAAATCGATGTTGATATTCAGCCATTCGAGATCCGTGTAGGGTCTCCCGTTCTGTCTCTCCAATTCCATTCTCAGGAGATCACTTTTTTGAAAAAAGCTCTTCTTTCCTGCATGAGCGGTATCAGCATCACGCAGGACTTCTTCAATGAGGCCTTTCGGTTGATGCGAAATCTTTGTCGCCATTATGCAAGCAGCTACCCGATCAATCTTCTCTCCAGGATAGCCATTTTCATTCAGGAACCGTCTCGCAATGTCCACACTTATTTGTTCGTGCCCATTTGCCGTTTCCGTGTACCCAGTGTCGTGAAACCAGGCTGCAAGTAAGACGACCTCTGTGTCAGGTTTGCTTAGTCTGGAGCCCTCGGCAATCTCCCCACATGCACGAACTACTTCCGCGGTATGATCATAACTGTGATATGTAGCCCAGTGAGGTAGCTTATCCTTAAATAGGGCTGACACATATTGGGACGCTTTACTGACGATAGCGTTGTTCGAAGCCATGATGGAGACTGATCCTGTAGGCTAATTGCTTACGGTTTTCGATTCTTCTAATCCCCAGTGACATATAAACATAGGAAATTACAATTATTAATCCAAAGGCTAATGTAGCATCATTTGAGCGGACTTTACGATCTCTCTCGAGCAACCTCGACCTTTATTTTTACCCATTTCCCCTGCCGGAACCGCAAGAACGACAGAGCCCCCCGTGAAAAGTGACCAATCACGATGGCTAGCCAAATGTAGCTTGACTGGAGTCCGGTGGTAGCTTGGATTATGGCGCACAATCCAAGAGGTATGATGACCTGGGAGACCACTGAGATATACAAGGGACTGCGCGTATCTCCGGTGCCTTGTAATCCACCCGTATACGTCAGTGCAATCACAATAAAAAACCCTGAGATGCCTAGATACCGGAGCAGCTCAATTCCGATTCTCAAAACATCTGGATCCGTCATTCCGAAGAATCCCAGCAATAGATCAGGCACGAGCATAAACAAAAGCCCGATCCCCGCAGCATAAAAAAGTCCCAGCTTTGCCGCAGATTGAACAGCAAGCTTCGTGCGATCCGGCTTTCCGGCGCCGAGATTCTGGCCCGCGACTGCCGCCGTTGCGCCCATCAAGCCGACCGAAGTCCAGGTTATCAAAGAGAATAGCTGCGTATAGCCCACAGAAAATGCAGCTTGCGCCGCCGCGCTCTCTTGCAGCGATCCGATGAATCTCAATAATATCACTCCGCCAAGGTTCATCGCTATACCTTGAAATCCTGTTGGGAGACCAAAACGGAACAGCGAACCAATGATCCCAAAATCCGGCTTCCAACGCATTGACTTCGAAAAACGCACAACAAGTCTGCCCGAAAAAAGGAGGTACAACCCCAGCGCGGCGACCAGACCTGCCGCGATAACGGTACCAATAGCGGCGCCCTTCGTTCCGAACGCCGGGATTGGACCCAGTCCGCGAATGAGAATCACATTCAAAACGATGTTGAGTACAGTCAATATGGCCCCAAGGCGAAGCGGGGTTTTCGCATCACCAGCAGCCCGCAAGGCCCCTCCCATCATAAAGAAAACAAGCATACCCACACTAAAGACGAACATGATGCGCAAATAAGGCAGCGCTTCCACTTTGACATTGGCTTCAGCATTCACAAAGTCGAGCAATTGCGGAGCAAGAAAATACCCAATGGGCGCAAGGA
Source organism: Ignavibacteria bacterium (assembly GCA_027295705.1). Lineage (GTDB taxonomy): Bacteria > Bacteroidota > Ignavibacteria > UBA10030 > UBA6906 > JAPUKJ01. Next base: position 5,088 of record JAPUKJ010000331.1, read on the forward strand.
TGAGCCAAGCCATGATTACCGCGGTGAGAAATGCCTGATAGACAACTCGATTCACTTTTTGTGGCTCTCCCGCCCCGGCGAACCGAGCGACCATCACTCCCATGCCGGAGAATAGTGAGCTGACAAAGACCACGACCACAAGGAAGATCTGCCAGCTAACCCCGATTGCAGCGTTCCCGACGTACCCCACATAGTGACCAACCATCGCATGATCGACAATACCCTGCATACCCGCGATGACGTTCTGAAGCATCGCCGGCCAGGCTATTTTCCATACAGCCTTTAGTATGGGACCTTCGACAATGGTCCGGTCAAAGTGTTGTGTCTCACTGGTATTTGACATTGAATTTTGCCTGCAGAAGAATTGCTGCTGGTCTTTTGTTAATCTCCAGATACGAGTTCGTCACCGGTGAAGTCAACGAGAAACGAAAAAACCCGCAGGGCAAGCTCTAAGGCTCCTGCCACCGCGGGTTTCATTCAAACATTGGAAACACTGGATCAGGTTATGAAATCTCAGTATCTGATGACTTTTACACTCGACACTCCCACGTTAATATCAATATAGATTTTTCTAGGAGACCATGCAAAATTTTCGCTACGATAGGTGTCAGTGTCAACTTTTTCAAACTCATGAAACCTCTTGCGAGAGAGTCCACCATTGTAGCGTATTTCACATCCGGCCGATGATGGTACTGAAATCGTAATTGAGGAGGCACCTGCATCTAC
>JAPUKJ010000332.1 GCA_027295705.1 Ignavibacteria bacterium
ACAGCCTGCAGACCGTTCCGATTATTACGGAATTGAAAAAGAAATATGAATCGCAGGGATTGGTCATCCTGCCGGTGTACGTAAACAGTGGTTCCGTAGAGGATGTCGAGTATTTGAGATCTGGATTAAAGCTGAACTATCCTCTCATCGTGTCTGAGAACAAAGACGTTGCGAAAACCTATGAGAGCCTGATTGTGCCTTCTGTCTTCCTTATCGACCGTGAGGGTCGGATAACCAAGAAGTTCGTCGGATACAAGAATCGATCCGTACTTGACCAGGCATTTGCTGAACTGGCAAGTTTGTAAATCAGTGCTCTCATTGCGCGGTCATGATAGTGTATTTTGGTGTCCACGTGATGGTAATTGAGAGACTGAACTGTGCGAAGGAAGACGGATGGAGACTCCGTCGTCTGATAAAGATCGACTCCAAAGAGTAGAAAAGCTGAGACAAATACAGCTATCCAAGAAGTCATCATGAAGGGTAACCTCAACGGTTCTAATGTGTTTATCTAGCTCATACGATCACTGTTTTCGTATGAGGATCGGCTGCTGAAAGGCGAGCTCGCTCAGCTAGCCCACCACTGTGTCCCTGGATCAATCGATTTCACTATGCAGACTGACTGGTGCCAGACGTTGACATAGTGTCGCGATATCAAGTTCTGTTTCATAGCAGTAGAACGCCGAATCATTGTCTTGCCTCTTTGCAGTGCAATTTCTACATTGGGGTAAGCCTTTGATCGAGACAGCTCGCTGAATTTTCGTAATTGCGATTATCATCTTCCATATGGCCTCTCAGTTCTCGCTGTTGTGCTTCTGGCATGTGGCGGTTTTGCCACAGCAGAATGGGTTGAGAAAAGATTTACAGTGAATCGGTCGGAGGCTCGCTCAATCACAACAACAGAACCTCTCCTAGGCGTCAACTGGTGCCACTTTTGAAGAACTCTTCTTATCGACGTGATCCGGGCAATAGTCTTTGATCTCGATGGCACGCTTGTAAGGACGGAAGACCTCAAGGCGCTTTCCTATGCACGCGCGGCGATGGAACTACGTCCTGAGGACCTAACCGAAGCGGTAGTCATCGAAGCATTCAAAGATGTGGTTGGGTTATCACGTCAGGAGGTATCGGAGGCATTGATCCAGCGATTTAAACTGGAAGAAGCCGTTCGAAAACGTATCCCTAAGCAGGATGCCACCGCGGTGCGGGGGGCATTCGCAGATATGCGGATGCAGATCTACAACCGGATGCTTGCAGATCCCCAGATACTTGATAGTTATAAATGTCCAAACAATGTTGGTTGTCTTCATCGTGCACGGGAGGAAAATCTTCGCACAGGTCTGGCGACTATGTCCCAACAAAATGAGGCAAAGAGGGTCTTGGAGATACTAAAGATAGAGGATAAGTTCGATTTCATAGCGACACGCGAAACCGTTATTCGGGGCAAACCCGATCCTGAGATCTACCTACTTGTCGCGGAGAAACTCGGAGTTCAGCCTCACGAATGTCTTGTGATTGAGGACTCACCCACCGGGATTAAAGCCGCCTTGACTGCTGGGATGCCGTGCATCGCCGTAACCTCAGATTTCACACGAAAAGTTGTTCACGCAAGCGGACTTCTTGACAAGCGTTGGATTGTGGATGACACGACAATGTTGACCTCTCGAGCTATGGAGGTAGTTGGTGAGTCCAAAAAGGGATGATGTCGGATGCTAAGAGTCATGCCTCACTAGAAAATTCGTAATAGTCCTCATTGAAAGCTGGCACTGAGAAATCGCTAGATAGAGTCTGTTTTTGACTCATAGACTACGCAAAAAGTTGTTGCATCATAAAGGAGAAATCTCTTATTTTGTTGCGCACATAGGAGATCAGTATGGAAGTATTTACGCAGGTATTGAACAGTATCAACAGCGTCATCTGGCACGACTACGTGCTGTATATCGTTCTTGGCACCGGCGTTCTTTTCACCTTCTGGAGCGGGTTTTCCCAGTACAGAGCAGTCACTCACGGGGTGTCGGTAACTCTCGGGCGTTATGATGACAAGAGAGATCCCGGCGCGATTAGCCACTTTCAGGCACTCTCTGCAGCGCTATCCGCAACGGTTGGGTTGGGAAACATCGGTGGTGTTGCGCTTGCCATCGCGCTTGGTGGGCCCGGTGCGGTGTTCTGGATGTGGATGATCGGCTTGGCAGGGATGGCTCTGAAGACGACCGAGGTCACTCTCTCAATGCTCTACCGAAACACCGATGACCCTGACAATCCTCACGGTGGGCCGATGTTTGTGGCTGCCAAGGCATTTGAGGAAAAGGGATTACCGATGGTAGGTAAGTTCGTTGGCGGACTTTTCGTGGTGACCCTGCTGATCTCGACAATTACTGGTGGCAACATGTTTCAGGCCTGGAACGTTGCTGATATTACTCACCAATATTTTGACATCCCTCAAATTGGGACGGGTATTTTTCTCTCGGTTTTGGTTGGGCTTGTCATTATCGGAGGGATTAAGCGCATTGGAAGCGTCGCTGGCCGTCTTGTTCCTTTCATGGGAGTTCTCTATCTGCTCGGGGCAGTGTACGTATTGGTGGTGAACTTCGGCGTGGTTCCTGATATGCTGAGGCTGATAGTGACCTATGCCTTTTCGCCTGCGCAAGCGGAGGGTGCTTTCATTGGCGGGACTGCGGGGTATGCGTTCCTGTGGGGGATGAAGCGCGCGCTGTTCTCAAGCGAATCCGGACAGGGGTCTTCACCAATTGCTCACTCTGCTGCTAAGACGAACGAGCCAGTGCGTGAGGCTGTTGTTGCTGGCCTTGAACCGTTCATTGATACCTTAGTCGTGTGTACACTGACCACACTGGTTATCCTGGCTACCGGTGTTTGGGATCGTGGGCCGGATGTCACGTTCACTTCAACTCCAGAGGTTGTTCAGGTGAGCGACGGTATGTGGAGTCTTGAACGTACTCAGTTGGTTACGATAGAAGATCCCGATTTGCGCGATGGGGCCGATCTGTTCGTGGTGATCAGGGCAGGTGTGAATCCGAACAGTGGAGAGGAGTTACATAGGCTCAGCGGGCTCGCACGAAAGGAAGGTGAGCACTTTTTTGTTGACTGGAGTACGCACGAAAGTTCCAGTCCAATAAAGCTTGTGTCACAGGGAGCGTTCTTCAACTACAAGGGAGCCACGCTGACGGCCAAAGCGTTCGACCGTACCACGGAGGGTCTGGGCAAATGGCTGGTCACGGTTGCTGCTTGGCTATTTGCTATTTCGACTATGATTTCCTGGTCGTACTACGGCGAGCAGGGCGTTGTCTTCCTCGCTGGAGAGAAATGGGTTAAGGGATACAAGCTGCTCTATTGTGGCCTGATTATCGTCGCGACAATACCGGCTCTTATCAGTACCGACGCAGAACTCGACGCGCTGACTGCCCTCGGCACAGGAGTTATGCTGTGGGCCAACATACCGATCATGCTGATCTTTGGCACGATGGCAATGCGCGCCTACTGGACCTACATGGGAAAGCTTAAGGCTGGAGAATTCCGCCCCCATTAGCTTCCCTCAATCCTTGACGTGGCCGAAGGGAAGGATGTGGAGTAGGCCTGTTGGGTTAGGGGGAAGGGTTCGAAGGAGTTAGTTGGTTCTGCTTTCTCACCTACACATCTTCATTGCACCAATCGCACGATGGACCCAACAAGATATCCGAGGGTGAAGATCTGTTGTATTAGCAGTGTTGAAGAAGCGCAGATGGCTGTAGCATTCGGTGCGTCCGCTTTGGGTTTGGTCTCAGATATGCCCAGCGGACCTGGTGTAATCCCCGAAGAACGCATCGCAGAGATTGTATCGATTATCCCGCCGGGAGTCTCTTCGTTTCTGCTGACAAGCAAAACAGACGCCGCTTTGATCATCGATCAACAGCGACGTGTTCGGGTCAACACCATACAACTGGTCGATGCCGTTCCAAAAGCCACCTACAACGAGTTACGCATTGCCCTGCCTGGGATCTTACTTGTTCAAGTGATTCACGTCAGTGGAGAGAATTCCATTCAAGAGGCGCGGTCAGTAGCACCGCACGTTGACGCGCTTCTCTTGGACTCTGGAAATCCGAAACTTCCCAGAAAGGAGCTTGGCGGGACTGGACGGATTCATGACTGGAGCATAAGCAGAAGAATCCGCGATGCTGTCGCTAAACCAATTTTCCTGGCGGGTGGACTCAGTGCTCAGAATGTGGGAGAAGCATCTCGGCAAGTTGCCCCCTTTGCGCTTGATGTTTGCAGTGGTGTTCGAACAAATGGAAAGCTGGACGAGGAGAAACTCTCGGCCTTTATTGAACAACTAAGCAACTTGCAAAAAACCAATTAGACAAGCCAAAATCCTTTTGGTTTGAGCTAATCTGTAATCCATCCTTGGCTTGCAGTATTGGATTAGCAAAATAATTCTGTATTTTCTCATTGTCTTTCCACAGTTGCAAACCTCTTTTGACCGTTTTCCTGAATTCAAGCGCGTTTGATGCGACTGGTAGATTCCAAAATCGAAATACAATAAGTCTTCAACACGCACGCCTCGTACCATTCGAACAACACCTCAATGCAAAGTGGCTAAGAGTTTTTCACAATTTATAGTTAGAATCTTATTCGCAGTAACTTCAACTCATCAAACAAACATACTAGAGAGAGGTAATCATGGGAGCACCGGTTATACACTGGGAGATCAGTGCAAGGGATGCAAAGCGTGCACAGGAGTTCTATTCCAATCTGTTTGACTGGAAAGTGAACGCAAATAATCCAATGAATTACGGCTTGGTGAACACAGGAAGCAAGATTGGCGCTCAGGGCGGAATCGCTCAGGCAGACGAAAACAATCCCGGACCGAGCGTAACGTTCTACGTTGGAGTAGATGACTTGCAGCGCTATCTCGATAAAGCGGAAAGCCTTGGCGGCAGAACCGTCGTACCGCCGACCGAAATTCCTGGAATGGTGACGTTTGCGATGTTTGCCGATCCTGAAGGGAATACCATCGGGATTGTCAAAGAAACTCAGCCTGCACCCAAGAAAAAACCTGCACGGAAAAAGAAGACGAAGAAAACTACAAGGAAGACAAAAATGGTGAAAGGGAGAAAGGCTCGAAGAAGAAGATAAAAGATGACAAGATACAAAGTTACGCTGGATAAGCTCGAAGCATCTTCAGGGAGGACCACATAATCAAACCACCATTCGGAGGTGTACTTATGGAACAACCAAATCTGTTTGCTGTAGTCGTTGCAGCCATTATTCCCATGATAACTTAGCGGCAGATTCAGGAGT
>JAPUKJ010000333.1 GCA_027295705.1 Ignavibacteria bacterium
CTGTATCCCATCTGTCAGCACTGCGATTTCCTGCCCAAGGATGTCCATGACGGCAACCCTAACATGTTCTCTGCCAGGGAGGGTGTAGCCTATGGTTGTAATAGGGTTAAACGGATTTGGATAATTCTGGAGGAGCTGGTATTCAACAGCACTTTGTTCTTCCTCGCCAACCTTAACCAATGACGACGCTTTGTACACAGCAGCGTACAGTCGCAACCTGCCCAGACTGTCCAGCTCATCTTTACTGACCACGAAATCCTGGATCCCATTTCCATCAAGATCATAAAGCACGACAGAATGTCTGTTAAGCTCTAACTTTAGGTAGAAAAGAGAGTACTCATTGTCACTGTGAGATTTGAAAATATGAATGTAAGCCCCACTAAATATGACGAGTTCTAGTTTTCCATCCCCATCCACATCGCTCGTCAAGTATGTTGGTGAATCGAACAGCCCTCCAGCCAACAGATGAAATATGAACCTCAGCGAGTACTGATCGTTGCCGTCAGCCTCATACACCAAGGTCCAGGTCCCATTAGACATCGTGGCACCAACGAAGAACTCTGAAGCTCCATCACCATCGACATCGCCGGACGTCATGTGGTGTAGGTTAACATAAGGAGTGCTGTCACTCCAAGTCTGGACGTAACTATCATCCCCATTATTCTCAGTTACGAACACTTGCCCCGTAAGTAAATGGCATACAACAAACTCCATCCTGCCATCTCCATCGAAATCGTCCACGGCAAATCCCCCTATGCCGCTCTGGTGCCCTGGAGGGAACGTCGTCGACCAGACTCTCACAAAATTCGTGGAATCGGCATTATACTCCGCAACATAGATCTTGATAACACCGATTGTTGGGTCTGCTGAGTCAGGTTCTGAGCCCTTGTACAGCAAATCATTCAGAAGATCCGCGTCAAGATCACCCACATGTATGCCTGTATAGCCAGGACTAACGACCTGATGTCTCTGATGCTCAAATCCCAGGTGGATGGGAAGTGAATCTGGTGCAGCTTGTTCGAAATCGAAGACCGAACCCCCTAAGCTAAAAAGAACCTCTCGCATTCCATCTCTATCAACGTCCGCCCTGAGTCTTGACACACCAGGTCTTGGAACATAGGTATGCAAGTGCTCAACCGTACCACTAGAATCTATCTCATAAACACGCGCCTCGTAGTCGTTGCTTGAGAAATCCCTGAACGTCCCGTATACTTCAGGCCTTCCGTTCATGTTTACATCATCCACCACTACAGGGATCCCACGGCCGTTTGAAAGCGGGACCTCCGTCCAGTAGGTATACCATCCAGCGTACTGGTTGGTATCAATCGTAGCAGGATCAATCTCAAGTATCGGTATCCCCTCCTTAGCAGCCCACCTGTAGATTGCTTCATCACCTGGTTCTTGGAGTGTTTTGAGGTGCACCAGGCCACTCCATTCTTCTTTTATCTCAATGGTCGTTTGATCGATGAAGCGGTAGGTGAGACCGCGCTTGGTAAGTTCATCAAGCTTGTGCTGTATCGTGGCGCGCTGGAGAGGTGTGGGCAAGGAGCCGCCCATGAATAATGTGGTTGCAAGTACCACAGCGGGTATACCCAGCCGTCTCATTGGTGTGCTCTTCCTTCTGGTGTCAGCGAGAGCGATAGGGAGAGGGGAAATTATCGCTGTCGGGGTGATCTGTAAACGCTCCCGCTCTCTAGATATCTGCGTAAGTAAAGTTAAGATCTTCCTCGAAGAAAACCAAGGCAATTAGCAATCATATTTCGATATCCTTTCTACGTTGAGAAACTTAAATCATTTGAAGAGTCGATCTACATTTTGAATCGAAATCTCAGTGATGGATGTCTCTCCAATCAAAGATCCGATCAGTATAGTTCCATCATCTGACCAGACGGCCTCAATGTTACCACCGGTTTCTGTCAACTTGAATGCCTTTTGTCCGCCGATGCTCGCTATCCAATGCTCATTTCGAATGTAGGCATGTCCGCTCATGACCTTATCTGTGCATTCGTCATTCCAGCACCACAACTCCCGCTTCGTCCATGGTATATCCCATCATGCGTTCGATGTACTCTTTCGCATTCTCCATGCAATAGATGGCGTACCCTTCGCTACGTGCAAGTTCAAGTTCGCTCCGGTTCAGCATCGGGACATAGTGGACATCAGGATTTCTTTTCTGATGCACAGTGTGCTCATCTAACTGTTGCCATAGTGGGGTTGGATCGCGTTCGAAGAGAGGATTTTGGAACCAGAAAACTGCTCCTCCGCCTGTCATCACTAACGCCTTTCCCTGTAGCTCCAGACTGGCAATTCTAGTTCTTTGCTCTAGCAGCTGAGTTCTCTTTTGCCATTCCTCTATCAACATTCCCGAGTGTACGTTAAACTCCGGCGTGCCCCTGAATCCATGATGGCGGATCACGTCAGGATTAATGAAAGCGAAGCTGAAAACGCAAATCATGAAGACGATGAGCTGACGCTTTGTCGCCACGCTGTCCAGTAGGAGATACAAAAAAGGAAATGCCGGAAGCAAATACTCCCGCTCAAGCGGAAAGGAAAAGTACAGTAGCATGAATGTCACAACGCCAATGAGAGAGGAAATGAAAATCGGTTGTTTCATTCGAACCTGTTGAATCACTGCGCGTCGATGCAAGAGAAGCACCGTTCCTGCTGAGAGCACTCCTAATGGTCCCAATGCGTACACACCACGATAACCGAAAAAGAGTAGCCGGTCAACCGGTGAAAAAACAATATCGCTCATTTCGAAGCGGGTAATGTGGACCCAATTTAAGAGCCCATACGTCACAATAACAGGGAGGAAGGCTATCGCTCCGCAAACAATACTTGCGGCGCAGAACTTGAGCAGGTCCCGACGCGGACTGCCGTTCAAATACAACAGCGATATCAAAGGGATCATTGCAACGAAGTTAGAAGGACGGAATCCCGCTGCGACACCAAGCCATATTGCGGCCGCGACAGTTCGCTTCTTAAGCGCTGCATCAAGTGCAAGTAATAAAAAAAGAAGTGACAACACGTAATCCATTGTTGTAGCGGAGCTTTTCAGGAACAACGGGCTGAACGCAAGGCAGACAACAAGGAGCCTGGGATGCTTCGCCTCACGCAGAACGATGCGAGTCAAGACCAGGATACAAATGAGCGCTGCCAGCAACGTCGCGGCGTTTGACAAGGGAGCACCGCCGAGGCTGACAAATGGCGCAGAAAGGATTTCATGGAGAGGGTAGCCCGGAAACCTTGAGACCTGATATTCGCCTGTTTGCAGCAAAGTCTCGCCCACGTAGGCAACTCGCCATGCATCAGCGTCAGAGCCATACCCGATCCAGAGGAGAGGAATACGTGTGAGGATGATTCCGACCAACACCAAGGCGAGCCAATGCTGGGTCAGCGTTCTGCTCAGGGATCGTTGGGTATGAGACACTTGTTCCACATTAAATAGAGGCAGGCAGTGTGGTTTTGTTCGCCGGGAGCCAGAAATGGAACTAATGGATTGCTGCACTGGACTGGATTCGTGCACCTACTTGAAGATGCTACACCAGCTTAGCTCGCAAATACTCCCGATTGAGGCGTGCGATGTGAACGACTGAGATTTCCTTAGGGCATTCAGCCTCGCACGCGTAGGTGTTCGAGCATCCGCCGAAGCCCTCTTCATCCATTTGCGCGATCATATGTTCAACGCGCTCCGTGCGCTCAGAGCGCCCCTGTGGCAAAAGCGCCAGGTGTGATACTTTTGCGCCTACGAAAAGCATTGCGGAGCTATTCTTGCACGCGGCGACGCACGCCCCACAACCGATGCATGCGGCAGCATCCATTGCCTCCTCGGATATTGATTTGGGAATAGGTATGGCATTTGCATCTGGACTACCGCCGGTCTTGACGGAGATGAATCCGCCTGCTTCCATGATACGATCAAACGATGAGCGATCAACAACAAGGTCTTTGATCACAGGGAACGCCGCCGCGCGCCAAGGTTCAACGACAATTGACGAGCCATCTTTAAAGCTCCGCATGCGAAGTTCGCAGGTGGCGATCCCCCGCTGCGGTCCATGTGCCCGTCCGTTGATCATCAATCCGCAGCTTCCACAAATTCCTTCCCGGCAATCGTGATCAAAAGCGATCGGTTCTTCGCCTTTCTTAACGAGTTCGTCGTTCAACACATCCAACATTTCAAGGAACGACGCGTCCGGTGAAATGTCATGAGCCGAGTACGCTACAAACATGCCTTTGTCATTGCCGTTCTTCTGACGCCACGCTTTGAGTATAAAGTTCATTACTTGTAACTCCTCTGGGAGGGTTTCACGTATTCGAATGTGAGTTGTTCCCTGTGAAGGTTGGGCTTCTTCCCTTCTCCGGCGAATTCCCAGGCTGAAACGTTGCAGAAGTTGTTGTCGTCCCTTTTTGCTTCCCCTTCTTCCGTTTGATATTCCTCGCGAAAGTGTCCACCGCATGACTCTTCACGATGGAGTGCGTCCTGTGCAAGCAACTCGCCAAGCTCAATGAAGTCTGCGACGCGCCCGGCTTTCTCTAGCTCGTTGTTGAGACTCTCGACCGATCCGACTATCTTCACATCCTGCCAGAATTCTTCACGAAGCTTTGGAATCTCCTCCAACGCCCTCTTCAATCCTTCTCGATTGCGCGCCATGCCTACGTAATCCCACGTGATTTTCCCCAGTTGCCGGTGAATGTCATCGACTGTGCGGTTACCTTTTATGGAGATAAGTTGTTCGATCTTTTTCTGCACATCAGCTTGCGCATCCTTGAACGCTGCATCATCGGTTTTCACAGGTTTGAAAGTTGTCGATGCGAGATAATCACCGATCGTGTACGGGATAATGAAGTAGCCGTCCGCTAGCCCTTGCATCAAAGCGCTGGCTCCAAGGCGGTTGGCACCGTGGTCGGAGAAATTTGCTTCCCCTAATACATAAAGACCCGGAACCGTGCTCATCAAGTTGTAGTCAACCCAGATCCCACCCATGGTGTAGTGCACTGCCGGATAAATGCGCATCGGGGTCTTGTAGGGATCCTCTGCGGTGATCTCATGATATATGTCGAAGAGGTTTCCATACTTCTCCTTGATCCATTCCTTTCCGTTGCGTTCGATCGCATTGGCAAAGTCGAGGTATACTGCCTGACCTGTTGAACCAACGCCGTAGCCGTTGTCGCACATTTCCTTCGCGCGCCGGGATGCCACGTCGCGTGGAACAAGGTTTCCGAAAGATGGATACAGGCGTTCGAGGTAATAGTCGCGCTCGTTTTCAGGTATGTCTTTCGCACGCCGTGTATCATTTTTCTTTTTTGGAACCCAAATGCGACCATCGTTACGAAGGCTTTCGCTCATCAATGTGAGCTTGGATTGGTAGTTGCCGCTCACAGGGATACAGGTCGGGTGGATCTGCGTGAAACACGGATTTGCGAAGAATGCTCCTCTCTTGTAAGCACGCCACGCTGCGGTCGCATTGCTTGCTTTTGCCATAGTAGAGAGGAAAAACGTGTTGCCGTAACCACCAGTGGCGAGAACAACAGCATCCGCTGGATACACCTCCAACGTCCCATCGACAAGGTTCCGGGCAATGATACCCCTAGCCTGACCATCCACGACGACAAGATCAAGCATCTCTCTGCGGTCGTAGAACTTCACCGTCCCAGCGTTGATCTGACGACAGAGGGCTGAGTACGCTCCCAGCAACAATTGCTGTCCTGTTTGACCGCGTGCGTAAAAAGTTCTTGAGACCTGTGCGCCCCCGAACGAGCGATTATCCAATAGTCCACCATACTCTCGTGCAAATGGAACACCCTGTGCCACACACTGATCTATGATACTCCCGCTCACCTGGGCCAAGCGGTACACGTTGGCTTCTCTAGCACGGTAGTCGCCTCCTTTGACGGTGTCATAAAACAGGCGATAAATGCTGTCACCGTCGTTCGTATAATTCTTCGGCGCGTTGATTCCTCCCTGCGCGGCAATGCTGTGGGCCCGACGTGGAGACTCATGGTAACATAGGGAGGTGATGTTATATCCAAGTTCCGCGAGAGATGCCGCGGCTGATGACCCTGCTAACCCGGTTCCTACAACTATGATATGGTATTTCCTCTTATTGGCTGGGTTTACCAGCTTGAGATTGAATCTGTGGTTGTCCCATTTCTTCTCTATGGGACCTTCCGGTATTTTCGAGTCTAATGTCATAATTAATTCACCCCGCTTAGGTGAGCCCAAAGGAAATAAAGGGGCATACTGATATATCCAATCGGTATGATCAGCCAGAAGATCAGTGCAACGATATTTACAAGCATTAGGTATTTCTGGCCCCTGATACCGAATGTTTGAAATGCTGACTGAAAACCATGCCGCAAGTGATAGCCGAGGAGTGCTATAGCGATAACATAGAACGCATCGTAGACCGGATTCTTAAATGCCTCCACTACCAGATCGTACATAGACAGCTCAATCCCGAGGATCCTCGTCGGCACGAAAAATGTGTTGAGATGGACAACGAGAAAGATGAATACGATGCTGCCCGTAAGAAACGTAGTACGGGAGGCAAGTGTGCTGCTATCCGATGCTTTATTGATCTCGTATCGCTGTGGTCTTGCGCGTCTGTTATCGAGCCACAGCCATGCACCGAATATGATGTGTGCCAGAAAACCGGCAAACAATCCAATCTCGATAGTTCTGATCAGGAGATTGGTGGCCATGAACTCAGAGTACGCGTCAAAGGCAATTCCACCGTCATTCTTGAATAGAAGGAGGTTTCCAGAAAGATGGATAACCAAGAAACTACATAGAAAGAGTCCCGTTGCGCCCATGAGAAACTTCCGGCCAACGGATGAATTCAACAGATTTGTTTTCTTGTTCATTAATCCTGCTTTCTTCAAATAAATTGTTACCTGGGTGTCCTACCGCGCCGCTCCAAACAGTGGATGCGAGCGGAGTCATCAGGGCGGAGTTGAGGTTAAAGAACATGTAAGGTGGGCAAAATCGCAGTGCTACACTGCTGCAAGTCCGCTGAGAAAATTTAGGAAACAGCCGATAATTTATCAAGGATTGCGGCTGCGTGAGTCGTGCTATGATCTTGTTACGATTCCGATGAACCGAGCAACTGAAATAAGGCTACCCACTAATCCGAGAAAGACTCCGGCTATTATTACAATGAGGTAAAACAAAGGCTCCATGTGAATGAACTCGGAGAATTGAACTGAAAGCAGAGGAGTGGCATATTCCAGCAACAAGAACAGGATGCAGGTTGCTATTATTCCTCCAAGGAATCCTTGCATTATCCCCTCCAATAGAAACGGGTAGCGAATGAAACCTGGAGTTGCTCCAACAAGCTCCATGGTGCGAATCAATTGTCTCTTTGCATAGATCGCAAGTCGTATGGTGTTTGATACAAGAAAAATTGCTGAAAGGCTTATGAACAATCCAAGACTAAGTGTAAGGTTATGGACTGTGGCTGTCCGCGTATCAATGAGTTCGAGAAGTTCTTTACGATATTTGATGCTTTCAATACCTTTCAACGATAGCAAACGCTTATTCACGTTGTGTGCCTTACTGGCAGTCTTATGTCCTTCGTTCAGGAAAATCTTGAATGATGCAGGAAGAGGATTAAAGTCAAGAACATTTGAGATATCTTCGCCAAACTCGTCTTTGAAAATCTTCGCGGCTTCCTCTTTGGAGACGTACACGATTTCCTTCACGCCGTCGATTGCAGCAACCCGCTTTTTCAGGGTGGCTAATTCCTGACGGCTCAGTGGTTCCTGAAGAAAAGCTTCCATTTCAACTTTGTTCCTCAGAGTGTCAATGAACCGGGAAGTGTGGATGGTAACAACGGCGAATATGCCCAGCAATAGCAGAGAAATGGTTATTGTAACGATGGAGATGATCGCCGAGAGCTTTGCTCTTTTGAAACCAGCGAGACTCTCTTTCATTGCGTAGGATAAGCTCATCGGCGTGCGTCAGAAATTGGATTCATCGCGCCAGCGGATTATCTTCCACGGATCGGTAATGCGGCCTCGTTCAAACGTGAAGTTTGCATACCCATCCACACGCTCAATAAAGCTTGGATTATATGTTACCGTAAGATTAAAACCACGTACGACATTAACTTGTGTTGAATCCGTAGAGAGTGATACAATATTGTTCCAGATCAGGTCAAGCTTCTGGGTATTCTGAAACAAGCCGTATGTGACGCGCATCTCGTCGTCCCGTCCCCACGTGACATCAATGCCGATATCATAATCACGATACACAAAGACAAAATTGCGGTGCATCAATTGACCATACACTGTCGTGTCCCTGAATGTGTACGATGCCTGGAGGCACAGGAACACTCCCTCTATCGTTGTTGGATTGCATGATGATTGCGCGGGAGAATTATCAAGGCCAGGGGCGAAAGGGTTGATACAGCTGCCCGTTAACAGGAGGGCCAATGCAAGAATGTACAGACCCGAAACGGTTTTCATCTAATGCTTAGTTACCGAACTTTCCCTTAAAGGAGCTCCATGTTATGTCTTCAGTAGTCTTGGAATCGCTCCACTGGTAGATTGTCCAGATGCCACTCTGGTCGGTTGCCATGATGAATTGAAGGTGTCCGCGTGCCGTGTTGGTCGGAAAGCCCGGGTCGGTATGTTCAAAGGTGAAAATGTAATCGAAATCGTAGTTAGCCTCATCGGCAGTAATTGAAGAATCTGTCGCCGTGAGCAAGAGGCTTGAGAAACCGTTGGCAATGGCGTTGGCTATGAGGTTCTGAAAATACTCTCGCTCGTCGGTATAGGACCAACTGCGTATGTTTGGATATTGGACGCTTGCCTCTGGCGACCCCATGAACGTGAATCGGCGATTTGTCACGGCCGAGTCTGAGAAATTGCTTATGTAGTTTTCAATGCTTTTTTGAGCAATTGCATTTTGCAGATTGGACAGAACGATGCTGGGAACTGTGGCGGGGACATAATTGAAACTCGTCTGCGACGGCTCTTCTGGTTCTCTCGTTTCAAACAGATTGCAGGTAAGGCAGAACAATGAAAAGCTTATGACTACCGCTATGCGAAAGGCTGCCATTGCAGTTCTCTTTCTAGAGGATCTCTCTGCCTTCGAGGGCTCGGGTCAGGGTCGCATCATCGGCGAATTCCAGATCGCCGCCAACGGGAATTCCGCGCGCAATACGGGTGACCTTCACCCCAAGCGGCTTCAAAAGGCGTGTCAAGTATATAGTTGTTGCTTCGCCTTCTACATTCGGGTTCATTGCAAGAATAACTTCCTTAACCTTTCCGTTTACTCTCGCAAGCAGCTCTCGGACTTTGATGTCTTCTGGTCCGATACCATCAAGGGGGGAGAGTGAACCGCCGAGCACATGGTACAGCCCCCGGTATTCGTTCGTTCTCTCCAGCGCTAGAACGTCATTTGGTTCTTCGACAACGCATATGACTTCATGTTCCCTCTTGGGACTGCAACATATGATGCATGGATCCACGTCCGTGATGTTCCAACAGCTAGAGCAGTACTTAATGCGGTCCTTGACGCTG
Source organism: Ignavibacteria bacterium (assembly GCA_027295705.1). Lineage (GTDB taxonomy): Bacteria > Bacteroidota > Ignavibacteria > UBA10030 > UBA6906 > JAPUKJ01. The sequence continues at coordinate 9,526 of JAPUKJ010000333.1, forward strand.
ACGAGGGCGTTGGCCATCTTCACCACTTCCTCGCGCGGTCGCTTGAGCACATACAAGGCCAACCGCTGGGCGGACTTCGTACCAATGCCGGGAAGCTGTGCGAATTCTTCTATTAGTTGCTGAAGTGCCTCTGATGTATAAAGCATATTGCTGGGATTCTGCCCATATGAGAACGAGTGACGCTTCTCTTTGAAGTCATTTCAACGGCTTTGAGCCGGTGCAGAAACTAGAGGCCAGTTATGTTAAGCCCGGGAATATTTGGCAGCATCCCACTAGTGGCCTTTCCTACTTCCTCCTGTGCCATCTTGCCGGCATCTTCCAACGCCTTGTTTGTTGCCGCAAGCACAAGGTCTTCAAGCATTTCAATGTCGGAAGGATCGACGACTTCTTTATCTATCTGAATTTTGACGATACGTTGCTTTCCGTTAGCAGTGACTTTTACAACTCCACCGCCTGCTTCTCCGAGGACAGTTTTGGACTCAAGCTCTTCTTGTATTCGTGCCATCTTCTCCTGGACTTTTTGTAACTGCTTCATCATGCCTGCCATATTTGGAACGCCGGCCATCGTTCTCCTTTCAACACGTTGTTGATGTCAACTTGTCTTCCAAAAAATATATTTGTTTTAGGTAGTAAAGTCAACCTGAAAGCGCTGGAGTTCCTGGACGCAATTGATTTGTTTTCAATGGGAACGGGGAAAGTCCTCAAGTTGTACTCCTTGACTTTGTTACAAAAATGGATTAGATTTTCATTTGAATTCCTCACCATCGATGCAATCTCAACAACAGAACCGGGAGATTCCTTTCGTTGGGTCAAGGTCCTCAGCAAGCCACTGGTGAAGACAAGAAGGTGCAGGAGACACTGCAGAGCACCGGTGAAATACCCCAACACATTGCAATAATAATGGATGGCAACGGCCGATGGGCGAAACAGCGTGCTATGCCTCGCATAGCGGGTCATAGTGAAGGGGTTGAGTCCGTCCGTGACACAGTGGAAGCATGCGGACAACTCGGAGTCAAGTATTTGACCCTATACGCGTTTTCCACTGAGAATTGGAAACGACCACAGGAAGAAGTGTCGCTGTTGATGCGCCTGCTTCTGAGAGCGCTGAAGGACGAAACCGACAGGTTGCACAACAACAATGTTCGCCTCCAGGCTATAGGAGATATCCCAGCGTTGCCTCTAGAGATGCAAAATGAGCTTATGGAGGATATTCAGAAGACTAAAGATAACACAGGTCTGAACCTGATTCTGGCGCTAAGCTACAGCGGTCGTTGGGACTTGACCGAAGCGGTCAAACGCGTCGTGTGTGATGTCCAGGCCAACAATGTAGAGGTCAAACAGATAGATGAGAAGCTTATCGCCTCGCATCTTTCCACAGCAGGTGTCCCCGATCCAGATTTGCTTATACGGACTAGTGGTGAGCTAAGGATCAGTAATTTTCTTCTTTGGCAGCTTGCATATACTGAAATATTCATTACAAGAAAGCATTGGCCGAGTTTTCGTCGCGATGAGCTCTATCAAGCCATTGCAGAGTACCAGAAACGTGAGCGACGATTTGGGATGGTTACTGAACAGCTGAAGAAGACAAGTGGACAAGGAAACTATTTGAATCAGTTTCTCAAGAGTGGCACGGGACCATGATATGAAGCAGGTAGTGTTGGTTTTGGCGGTGATAATAGGTCAATTTAGCACGTCTCATACTCTCGCACAACGCACTCAATCTCAAGAGATATATAAGATCATCGGCATATCGGTCGAGGGCAATACTGTCGCCGATCCTAGTGCTATCATTGCCAACACAGGGCTCAAGATTGGTGATGAGATTGTCGTTCCTGGAGATCAGATAGGGCAAGCTATTCGTAGGCTCTGGGCCTTGAAGATATTTAAGGATATTCAGGTTCGAATTGACAGGAAGGTAGGCAATGGTGTCTATCTTCTGGTTGTAGTTGAGGAGCTTCCGCGCTACGAGCGCATGGAAGTGAACGGGAATGATGAGATCGACACCGATGATATCGAGAAAGAAGTTAGCCTTGTCCGCGGTCAAGTCCTGCCCCCACAAGTCCTTCTAAAGATTCGAAGGGATGTGACGAAGCTGTATGAGGAGCAGGGTTTTCTACTGGCTAATGTGAAAGTTACGGCAGAGAATGTCGATACGGCCGCGGGTCGGGTTGTGCTCACCATTGACATTGACGAAGGCAAAGAGGTGCAAGTAGCTGGAATCATGTTTGAGGGCAACCAAGCCTTTGATGATGGTGACCTTCGCGGTGAGATGGATGAAACGACAGAGAAGAGCTGGTGGAAATTCTGGTCTTCGGCGAACTTTGACAGAAAGGCATACCAGGAGGATAAGAAGTTGATCGTCCAGCAGTACCGTAACAACGGTTATAGGGATGCTGGAATTCTATCTGACTCCATCTGGTACAGCGAGGACAAAGAGGAGATGTTTATCCTGCTGAGAGTATACGAAGGCCCGCAGTACAAGATCCGACATATCTCTTGGGAAGGTAGTACTGTTTACTCGGATACCCTCTTAAACGAGAGGTTGGATATAGAGCTTGGAGAGATTTACAATGCCGAGAAGTTTGAACAAAACCTCCGGGGTAACGAAGCCCAGAATGATGTTGCGTCTCTATACCTTGACAACGGTTATTTGACATTTAATCTTGAGCCTCAGGAGATCCGTGTGGCGGAAGATAGCATTGATATCAGCATCAGGGTGTACGAGCGGAACCAGTTCAGGATCGGTCAGGTATATGTCAAAGGGAACACAAAAACGTATGAAAAGGTAATTCGGAGGGAACTACACACGCGGCCCGGTGATTTCTTCAGCCGTGGAGCAATTGTCAGAAGTGTACGTGAACTATCGGTTCTGAATTACTTCAATCCTGAAAAGATTCAGCCGGATTATAATCTCGTCGATGATAAAACAGTCGATCTCACATATACGGTTGAGGAGAAATCGAGCGATAACATAAACGCTTCCGTGGGCTTTAGTGGTGCCTTCGGTTTCACAGGCGCATTGGGATTCACTATCAACAACTTTTCAATCTCAAGACCTCTCTCTGGTGGTGCAGGCCAGATTCTTAACTTTCAGTGGCAGTTTGGCGAAAGCGCAAGCTTCAGAACCTTTACTATTGGCTTCACAGAACCATGGTTGTTTAGTACGCCCACATTGCTGGGTGTTAGTCTGTTTGACACACGCCAAAGGTTTACATTCGATTTGAGACAAACTGGTGGTTCGGTCCGCATTGGCCGTCGGTTCAAGTGGCCGGATCATTATTTCCGTGGTGACTGGATTTTGAACGCGCAGCATAACGATGTGATCGATGGAAGGGGTGTTTACACGGAGGGTAAGTCAAGTCAGGTCAGCATAACGCAAATCATCACGCGAAATAGCATAGACAATCCGGTGTTTCCTTCGAGCGGATCGAACGTCTCGCTCTCAATTGAAATGTCGGGAGGACCTTTGCTTCTAGGAAGCATAGATTTCCACAAGTGGCTCTTTCAATCGGATTGGTACGTACCAATGTTTGGCACCAGTCGCATAGCGTTCTATCTGAGTTTGCAGTATGGCTACCTCTCAGAGTTCTTTGAGGGCGGTGCGATTCCACCCATCGAGCTATTTTTCATGGGTGGCACCGGTCTTGGGTTCATATCCACGACCCCCCTGCGAGGCTATGAGGATCAGTCTGTCGGCCCACGCGATGCCAGAAATAACTTCATCGGCGGCAGAGCGATGACGAAGCAAACTGCCGAACTCCGGTTGGCAATTGCACTCAATCCAATTCCGATTTACATTCTCGGCTTTGTTGAAGGCGGGAACGTCTATGAGTCGTTTTCGAAGGCCGACTTTTTTGATCTGAAGCGGTCTGCAGGTTTTGGTGCAAGACTTCAGATTAACCCTATTGGCCTTATCGGCTTCGACTACGGATTTGGTTTCGATGATGTGTTTCCGCGCGATGGCGAGCCTGACGGATGGAGATTCCATTTTGTGTTCGGGCGCGGGTTTTAGACCTTGATCTTTCATCCATCCATTTTTTGGTTGAGATAATGGTGAAAAAAATCGCTGCGTCAATACTTGTCGGCACTGCTCTGTGTGGAAATGCTGCCCTTCATGCACAGAGTCAAAAGATCGGCTATGTAGTTTCTTCCAAAATATTCCAGGAATTAACTGAAGCACAAGAAGCTCAAAGGAAAATCGATGCAATCACTAAACCGCTCGCTGACTCTCTTGAGGCAATGGAAAAGAATTTGCAGGCTCAGGTCGATGAATATCAGAAAAAGGAGGCCATGATGAACGAGTCTGCGAAGAGAGTAGCACAGCAAGAGATACTTGAGCTTGAGCGCAAGTATAATCAGTTTCGTATCGAGAAATTTGGAAGCGATGGAGAACTAGCAAGGGAGCAGGAGAAGATCATTAACCCGATTAGGGAGAGAATCAAGAAGGCTATTGAAAGCGTCGCAAAAGAAGAGAGGTACGGTTTCGTATTTGATAAGACAGAGCAGTTGCAGATCCTCTTGTACGGCGACTCCAATCATGATCTAACCTTCAAGGTTCTCGACAAACTGAGGCGAGGTAAATAACATATACCGAATGGAACGGAGCAGATGAAATGAAACATTTGGTGCTTGTTCTGTTGATGGCGGCGGCCCCAAGCATTGCCTGGGCACAATCAAAGATTGGTCACATCAACTCGGAAGCCATTATGCAAGCACTTCCCGAAGCTGTGGACGCCCAGAAATCACTTGATGCGTTGGTCGCGCAATGGGAGACGGAACTTCAGAAGAGACAATCGGAGTGGAAGAAAAGATTTGATGAATATGACAAAAAGAAGTTAATTTTGACGGATCAAGCCCGCGCGGATGCCGAGCGTGAGCTGCGGGACCTTGATCAGGGTATCATTGAATTCAGGGACAAGAAATTCGGCCAGAACGGCGAATTGTTTCAAAAGCAAGAAGAAATCATGAAGCCCATCCAGAACAAGCTCTTTCAGGTCCTTGAAGATATTGCTAAAGAAGATGAGTATGATTATGTGTTTGACCAAAGTGGTGATATCCTTCTGCTTTATGCAAATGAGGCCAACGATTTGACGCAGCAGGTCCTTTCACGAATGCAAACTTTTGGAAAGTGAACCATCTCCCCGAAGGAAAAAAGATGAAACTCCGTGAGATTGCGGCAATGCTGAACGCGGAGATTGAAGGGAACGACGCCATTGAAATTCACCGGGTAGCTCGAATAGAGGAGGCCGGAGATGGAGATATCACATTTGTGTCAAGCCCGAAGTACACAAGATTTCTGCAAAGTACACGCGCCTCAGCCGTTATCGTAAGCAGGACTCTGAGGTGGGATGGACTCAATGCATCACAACAGGTTCCAGTGCTTCTCCGGGTTGACGATCCCTATAAATCAATCCTTAAGGTTCATCAAGTTTTTCACCCGCCAAGAGATCCACTAACCCCTGGTATTCATCCTACCGCCCTCGTCGCTGCTACTGCCTCCGTGGGTCAGGATGTTCGTATTGGTGCCTATGCCGTGATTGGTGAACTCTGTCGGATAGGTGATGGGGTCATCATTTGCCATGGTGTTATACTTGGGGACGCTGTGGAGGTTGGCAGCAAATCGTTGCTCTACCCTAATGTCGCGATACGCGAGGAATGCAAAATAGGGTCGAGAGTTATCATCCATTCAGGTGCAGTGATCGGTAGTGATGGCTTTGGATTCTCGCCGAAACCGGGTGGGTCTTATGAAAAGATTCCGCAGCTTGGCACCGTCGTGGTAGAAGACGATGTTGAGATTGGTGCAAACTGCACGGTTGATCGTGCGACTATGGGAGAGACGCGTATCAAGAGAGGTGCGAAGCTTGACAACTTGATTCAGGTTGCCCACAATGTCGTTATAGGTGAGAACACAGTAATTGCAGCTCAGGCGGGTATTTCTGGCAGTACAAAGATCGGCAGGGGAAACATGATCGGTGGACAGGTTGGTATTACAGGCCATCTCCACATTGCGGAAAATACCAAACTCGGTGCTCGATCGGGAATCCACCACTCAATCCATCAGCCGGAAAATGCATACTTCGGCTCCCCTGCATACCCACAGCGTCAGGCATTTCGGATCCAGGGGGCTGTTACCCAAGTTCCTGATTTGCTGAACACGGTGCGTGAATTGAAAAGGGCTGTTGAACGACTGGAGAAAGAAATCGAGGAACTGAAGATGGACAGGATCGTGACTGATTCTTCAAACAGACGGTAACGGAGAGAGTACATGCTAGTCCAACAGCGAACGATTAAGAGGTCGACATCCATGAGCGGTGTCGGACTTCACACAGGGAGTATTTCTAGAATGACTTTCAAGCCCGCTCCTGAACACTATGGAATTCGCTTCAGGCGAATCGACCTTGGTGGCTCTCCTGAGGTGCCGGCGGATGTTGATCACGTTACAGACATTTCCCGCGGGACAACGATTGCCATAGGTGAAGCGCGGGTTCATACCGTTGAGCATGTTATGGCTGCCCTTGCGGGCTTGCAGATAGATAACGTATTGATCGAGCTGAACGCAAACGAACCTCCTGTTGGTGATGGAAGCGCAAAGCCTTACGTTGATGTACTATTGGAGGCTGGTTTTGAGATCCAAAGTGCAGCCAAAGACTATCTCATCATCGACCAGACTGTCGACTATCACAACGAAGAGAAAGGCGTTGACATTGTTGCGTTGCCTACCGACGACTACCGGGTGACTGTAATGGTTGATTACCATAACCCCGCGCTGGGCAGCCAACACACGGGATTGTTCAATCTTGAAAAGGAGTTTGTAACCGAATTTGCGCCGTGCCGCACATTTTGTTTTCTCCATGAAGTGGAGATACTACACAGTAAGGGGCTCATTCGCGGTGGGAACTTGGATAACGCGATAGTGATAGTTGACAGAAAGCTTAATGAAACTGAAATCAAGCGGATAGCGCGCAAGCTCGGTATCAAGGACTCTGTCATACTTGGCAGTAACGGTGTCTTAAACAATCGTCCTCTGCATTTTCCCAATGAACCAGCACGCCACAAGCTGCTGGACCTAATGGGTGATCTGGCGCTCATAGGGGCTCCTTTGAAAGCGCAGATTTTGGCTGCAAGGCCAGGTCATGCCTGCAATATAGAGTTTGCGCGCATGATCAGGAAACTCTATCAACAAAAGAAGCTTGTCCGTAAATACCAACACGAGCGCAAAGAAGGGATTGTCTTTGACATCAACGCGATCAAGAAGATTCTGCCACACCGTTATCCATTTCTGCTTGTCGACAAGATCATCGACTTCAAGATTGATGAGAGTATTGTGGGAGTGAAGAATGTCACAACGAACGAACCCTTCTTCGAAGGGCACTTTCCGGGCCATCCAGTTATGCCGGGTGTTCTTATTTTGGAGGGCATGGCTCAAACTGGTGGTATCCTGATATTGAACGGCGTGGAGAACCCTGGTGATAAACTCGTTTACTTTATGGCTATCAACAACGCAAAATTCAGAAAGCCTGTCTTGCCAGGTGATCAACTTGTATTCGAGCTTACGATAATTAGCCGGAAAAGTAGGATCTGTCAGATGAAAGGAAAGGCGTATGTTGATGGTAGTTTGGCCGCCGAGGCGGAAATGATGGCGTCCATTGTTGACCGCTCCGATTCCAGGGTGCAATCGGCTGGTGGAAATGGCGTGATAACGCATGCCGTTGCCAACAGCAAGACCACACTAAAGTAGCCCATCCTCGCATTCAGCTGCCAAGCCTTAAGCGTCGTAATGAGTGTTAACATTGATCCCAATGCTCAAGTTAGCTCAAAGGCGCAACTCGGCTCGAATGTTTCCATTGGTCCATTTACCATTGTAGAAGATCATGCAGTCGTCGAAGAGGGAACTACAATCGGTGGAAACGCGCTGATTGCCACCGGCGCGCGTATTGGCGGAGACTGTCGCGTTCATCATGGTGCCATCATTGGACACGAGCCGCAGGATTTGAAGTATGCCGGTGAAGCTACGACATGTGAAGTTGGCGATCGGACAGTGGTTCGTGAGTATGCCGCGTTACACAGAGGTACAGGGGAGGGTGGACGTACCATCATTGGCTCCGATAGTTTTCTCATGGGGTTTGTTCATGTGGCTCACGATTGTATCATTGGCAATCATGTAATTCTTGCGAACGCAGCAATGCTGGCAGGACATTGTGAAGTGGGCGATTACGCCGTGATTGGCGGGATCGTACCGGTTCATCAATTCGTTCACATTGGCCAACACTCAATGATCGGGGGGGGGCTGCGAGTACCTAAGGATGTTCCACCATATATCTTAGCAGGGCAAGAGCCCCTCGTTTTTCGAGGGTTGAATTCTGTGGGGCTGCGACGTAGAGGTGTCTCGACAGAGGTAATTGAGGCTCTTGAGAAGGCGTATAGGCTGATTTATAAGTCGAAGCTTAACGTTTCGCAGGCTGTTTCGAAGATCAAACAAGATCCGACGCTTAGAAGTATTCCGGAAGTGCAAAACGTGCTTACATTCATCGAAAAAAGCAAGAGGGGGATTCTGAGTGCACCCAGACGCTTACAAAGGGACTAATTAGTGACATCTCCTTGGCGCTTCATACACACCGGACCAAACAGTGGCGAGTACAATATGCGCTTTGACAGGATGATGGCTGAGCATTTGCTAGCGGGAATTGGTGTGCCTACACTTCGCCTCTATGAATGGAACCCATGGGCGATATCGATCGGCTATAACCAGAACGTGGCTGAGATTAATGTCGAGAAGTGTGCTCAAAGGAGCACTGATATTGTCCGCCGCCCAACGGGGGGACGGGCAATACTTCACGCTCAAGAGCTTACCTATAGTGTAGTGATGTACTCTGGCCATAAAAGCGTACTTGAGATTTACAACCAGATCAGCATGGCGCTTCTAAGGGCTTTGCAACTGTTGGGTGTCGATGCCTCGTTGGAACGATCTCGGGCTGGCTTTGAAGGACGCTCTAGATCTGTGTCAGCAATTCCGTGCTTCGCTAGTTCGGCACGATACGAAATAGAATGGAAGGGGAGGAAACTGGTTGGAAGCGCTCAGCGAAGATACGGTGGTGATCGTAACGTTGTTCTGCAGCATGGTTCTATTCTCTGCGGCCCCGGGCATCGCCAACTCATCGAGCATTTAGTGCTGGGAGATCAAAGGGACGAAGAACACCTCGAAAGAGAACTTCGAGATAAAACGACTGACCTCGAAGAGATACTCGGGGATACGCCATGCTTGAAGGAACTTCCTGGCTGCATTAAGCGTGGTTTTGAAATTGAATGGGGAATTACGTTTTCCCGGAACTCTGAACCTAAACCTATCCACGTCCATGTTCAAATCGAACAAAAGAATTCGCAAACCACTTACGAGTGAATCTTCAAAGCCTCGTGTCGTGACTACGAAGACTGTTATGACCATGAAGAAAACCGGCGATAAAATTGCTATGCTTACTGGTTATGACTATCTCATTGCTAAGTATCTTGACCAGGTCGGGATTGACATCGTTCTGGTTGGTGATTCGCTTGGCAATGTCGTACAGGGTCATGAGACTACACTTCCCGTAACTGTGGAAGATATGATCTACCATGCGAAGGCAGTAAAGCGTGCTGTTAAGCATGCATTAATTGCGGTCGATATGCCGTTCATGTCTTTTCAGACAAGTGTCGATGATGCAGTTCGGAACTGCGGGCGGGTGATGAAAGATGTTGGCGTAGGGGCGGTAAAATTAGAAGGCGGGGAGTACATTGCTGACATTGTGCGCCATCTTGTTAGAATTGGAATACCGGTTATGGGACACCTTGGTCTGACACCTCAAGCGATCAATAAGTTTGGCACGTACGAAGTACGAGCACAAGATGCAAATGAAGCATCAGAACTTCTGCGGGACGCCAAAGTGTTAGATGAAGCCGGTGTGTTTTCGATCGTTCTTGAAAAGATCCCTTCATCCCTGGCAAAGAAAGTGACCGAATCGGTTTCAGTTCCCACTATTGGCATAGGTGCCGGTGTGCACTGCGATGGCCAGGTCCTTGTCGTGTACGATATGTTGGGATTGACGGAAGAGTTCAAGCCACGTTTCGTCCATCGTTATGCTGAATTGGCAGAAACCATGCGCGGTGCTTTTAGAGAGTACATTAATGATGTCAAGTCGCGAAAGTTCCCATCGGAAAACGAAAGCTACTAGAATCAGTCAATGTCTCAGACCAGTTCAAAAGGTAGAGCAAGGCCCCTCAGCATCCTCATCTCGAACGACGATGGAATTGACGCCCCAGGTATTTATGCTCTCGCTCAGGAAGTAAAAAAAGTTGCCGCCGTCACGGTTGTGGCCCCGGACAAGCAGCAGAGTGCAGTTGGTCATGCTATTACGATGAACTATCCGCTCAGAGCTATGCCGTTTAGAAAGAACGATGAGTTCTTCGGCCATGCCGTAGTGGGAACACCAGTTGATGCGGTGAAGCTTGGTGTTCGTTTGCTGTTGAAGACACCACCGGACATGATCATCTCAGGCATTAACCATGGATCAAACACTGCTATCAATATCATCTACTCGGGTACTGTCTCTGCAGCTACAGAGGGAACAATTCTGGGTATTCCATCGATTGCAGTTTCTCTTACCACGTACCAGGAGGCGGATTTCTCGTATGCGGCGAGATTTGCTGCGAGGTTGGCGGTGCTTGTGGCAGACAAAGGCCTGCCGGAGGGGACGTTGCTGAATGTTAATGTACCAGCGGTCCCAGAGGATCAGATACGTGGGGTCATGATAACTAAGCAGGGTTCATCGAAATGGTATGACATCTTTGATGTTCGACGCGACCCAGCGAACCGGGAATATTTTTGGCTAACTGGTAGAATGGAGGTTACTGACACCGATCCAGACACGGACCAACTGGCCATTGGCAATAACTTTATATCAATCACTCCAATACACTACGATCTCACCAACCGGGAACTGGCAAAATCGATGAGCGAGTGGAACATTGAAAGCATCAAATAAGGTGTGTGCACGTCCGGCAAACCACTTTGTTGATAGTGAAGAATTACATTGGCTGGCGTATCAAGAAGAATGATAGATGCTTGCCGACAAACATGGACTAGCTTGAAGGCAGGATTGATCATGAAGCTGGCAGGAGTCTTATTGGATGCTCTGTCTGGGACGACGAAACACAGTTGCAGTTGATTCTTTAACGAAATAAACCTATTTTCAACCGTCAAGCCCTGCCGAGCCGAGCCGAGAAAAACCAGGGAAAACTTATCGCGTTCTTGACTTATCGAAGAGAGTTTGTTATATTGTCATCCGCTAGGAAAGCGGAAGGCTCTAAACAGGGCTACGTTCTTTGAAAAATAGTGTGCATAGCGAGTAAGTCAATCTTAGCAGAGTTTCTACCTTGGCTAAGATACTGAAATCAGTAAGTAGTGAGGCCAAGACTTCAGGCTCGAAGAACTAAGCTTTGAAATAGCTTACAACGGAGAGTTTGATCCTGGCTCAGGACGAACGCTGGCGGCGTGCCTAACACATGCAAGTCTACGAGAAATCCTGCTTCGGCGGGAGAGTAAAGTGGCGCACGGGTGAGTAACACGTAGGTAATCTGCCTTTAGGACGGGAACAACTCCGAGAAATCGGGGCTAATACCCGATGATGCAGCGGCACCGCATGGTGAATGTTGTTAAAGGTTTCGACGCAAGTCGGAATGCCTATTGATGAGCCTGCGTCCCATTAGGTAGTTGGTGAGGTGACGGCCCACCAAGCCTACGATGGGTAGCTGGTCTGAGAGGATGATCAGCCACACTGGAACTGAGACACGGTCCAGACTCCTACGGGAGGCAGCAGTGAGGAATAT
>JAPUKJ010000334.1 GCA_027295705.1 Ignavibacteria bacterium
TAATGGCACTCAAACCAGGGAAATCAAGCCCCCAGTAATAGAGAAATGAGCTATCCTGCCTAAAGGGAAACGGATTGTCTGGATAGTTCATTGGACTCTCCTGATTGCCAAGAAACAGCAGCAATCCTGAGTTGAATTGACTTCTCAGAACATCTCTCCTTTGAACATAAATGCGGGCGTCAAGCACTTGAATCTACTCCCTTAGTATTCGAATTATCATGCTCCTCGATGCTCTGGTGTCGATTTCCCAATGCCTCACTCTTCAGATCCTTCACGTGGTTGACCAACAGATAAAAGCCATTGATCCTACATTCCACCACGTCCCCGTCATTAATTGGGACGGCTCCTGGTGTCCCGGTTGAGATGACGTCCCCTGGAAGCAGGGTCATAACATTTGAATGAAAGGACACCAGAAAGTCCAGCGGAAAAGTCATGTTTGCAACAACATTCCTGGCATGCACTTGACCATTGAGAGCAGTGGCCACCGGCAGTGCTGTGATGTCATCGATTTCTTCCGGAGTCACAAGCATTGGACCAAAGCTGAAAAATGTGTCAAAGCTTTTTGCCATCGTCAAGTAACGTGGATTCTTGCGGAGGATATCCTCGGCCGTCACATCGATGATTGTCGTAAAGCCGGCAACTACCTTCAGCCAGTCTTTCGGTTCTAAGTTCTTGCACTTTTTCCCGATGATGATCCCGAGTTCTGCTTCAGCAGTAGTCCTTCTCGATTGTAATGGGATCTCAATGGAGTCGCCATGCCCGATTATCGTTGTGTCGGGTTTCATGAAGCTGCAGGTTCAGCTGTAGGCGTTTTCTCCGAGAGGCTGGATGCGTGTGATTGGTAGTTCAGACCGATTCCCCAGATTTTTCGTGGCCTGCGGTAGAGAGGAGCGAACTCAGTGCTCTCATAAGTTTGCAACTCGTCTCTCATCGTCTGCAATTCCTGTCTGCCCACCGAGCAATACCATTCTTTTAGCTCCTCGATCTCTCCTGATTCAATAAGGGCCAGCACGTCAGAAGACCAACTCCGACCAATTAGCTGATTGAGCCTTTCTAATGACACACATCCTAAAGATGTGCAAACACATGCTTTCTCAGCGCCGTTTACTTTTACTGTGGCCAGTTTCATGGCACGCTTGGATCCTTAACTGAACTTCAACGTATACAATACCCATTAATTCACAAAGCATCTTCCAGCGCCGTGTTTGATCACCAAGATGCAAACACTGGTGATGGTACCGCCATTAACCAGCCATCTACCAAGACAAGATCGAACACCCGAAACCGGTTTGAAGAAGAAATAAGGCATCTCAACATGGGGAAGTTCCTCGGTATCGAGGATTTTTCCCTCCGCCACAACGAGTCGATAATCTTCACCACTGAGCGGCACCAATGATCCAAGGGTCGCCTCCCCTAGCTGTGCCATGAACAAAACGGTCGGCGGGTTTCCCAGACCACCAATCCCCAATTCTCTATCGATCAGACGGAGCATTTCGTGATCTTCCGATGGGCCGATAGCATATGAAACTGTTTGGCCACTGAGGGCGTTCTTCGGGGACTCTTTCATCTCTCGCTTGTCCTCCATCTCGGCGGTCGCAGCTCCTTCCACTCTCTATCTGCCATCCGGTAACGTACCACGACATCTCTAGGCACCTTACCTTCCATGATATAGTCAGTGTCAAAAACATCGTTGGTGCGTTTCAGGCTGGTGATTCCCACAGGGCTAATCCGAAGGCTGAAGTAGTTGTTCGAGAGTGTGTCCTCCTCACCCAGAAATTGGAGATCATAATTGGCTTTCTCATTTCCAGGTACGAAATATCGCGTGCTACCTCTGAAGTCAAATATAGAGAGCATTACCATTATGAGCGTGAATGACGTAAGCAGTCCCATCGTTTCTTACATCATCTGAGTTCAATCTAAGAATCTGACCTCCACGAAAAAGGGGGATACTTTTTCTCCGTCTTTCCTTTGTCCCGTCAGGTACGCCTCAAGTTGCCCTGCTCCCGCGCTCAAATTAACTGTAAATCTTATCTCCTTTATCCCCTCTTGAATCTGCTGGATCTTCATCACACTGTTTAGTCTCAAGTGTGCTCTGCCAGGCTTGAGGGCGGGAATCCAGTCCTGTTCTGTCGGGCCGAGTCTGAATGTGATTTCGTAACGACCACTACGGATCACATTTACGTTCCAATACCCAAAGCCATCCGGTTCTGTTTTTGCCATTTGGCGCACGCTTCGCCAGTTCCAGGGAGCCTTGTAGGCCCGGTTGCCACTTAAATCTTGAGTGGTCAGCGTCGTAGGATTGGCCTCTTCAGCACCCAATGAAATACGAACAGGGCGATCAATCCCCTTTGCGACATCATGAAACCATTCCTCATAGGCCTTTCGCATGGCTTGAACAATTTCAGGATGTTCCTTCGAGATATCGTGCGTCTCGCCCGGATCTTTCCTTAAGTCATACAGTTCTGTATCCTCAAATCCGACGGCTCTATTGTATCTTTCGGCATCACCTCCTTTGGCAGACATCACAATCTTATATTCTTGGTTCTTCGCGGCGGCATGCGTAAATGCCTTTGGAACGTTGCTTCCATCTCCAAACTCAGGTCGCGACTGCTGGAAGAAGAGCATACGGTTTGGCCAGTCCTCATCGTTTCCAAGCAGCAAGGGAACCAAGCCCCTTCCATCAATCGGTATCTGATGCGGCTGGGGGACTCTGCAGAACTCCAACAATGTTGGCAGCAAATCGATATGTGCGGCGATCTGCGGAATATCCCGCCCACCTTTCAGTGTGCCCGGCCAACGGACAAAGAATGGTACTTTGATCCCTCCTTCATAGACCATAGTCTTGAGACCACGTAGCCCAGCATTGTAGCGTTCGGGTAACCATGGACCATTGTCGCTCATAAAGATGACCAGTGTATTCTCTTCGATTTGAATATCCTTCAGCAGCTTCATCAACCGACCGATGTTTTCATCTAGATTTGTAATCATACCGTATATTCTGGAAGTCCTATCGTCTAAACCCATCCCACGGTACGGCGCGCTGTAGTAATCACTCACCTCCAAAGGACCATGAGGGACATTGGTTGGAATATAAACGAAGAAGGGTTTTTCGGACATTTCTTTGATGTATGTAATCGCCGCATCAAAAAAAATATCCGTACAATAGCCTTCATATTTTCTTGATACTCCATTGTGCAATAAGACCGGATCATGGTAGCGATTATCAGGTGCATCGGAAATCGCACCGATCGCCCCTTCATTGTGCACCAAGGACTCCTGAAATCCCTGATCCATAGCCCTTAGAGGATAGTTATCCCCCAGATGCCATTTGCCGAATATGCCGGTCCGGTATCCTGCATCAGTCAACAACTCAGCAAGAGTCTCCTCTTCAGTACGCATCAGCCCCAGACCGACCCAAGTATCCACGACCCCTGTGCGGTAATTATACCGACCTGTCATCAGGCTGGCCCTCGTGGGTGAGCACAAGGGGCACACGCTAAAATTGGTAAACCGGACGCACTCTTCGTAAAACTTGTCGATATATGGCGTTTTGATCTTATCATTTCCAAGGCATCCAAGATCGCCATACCCCTGATCGTCGGTGACAATAAGGATCACGTTGGGGCGCTCCCATCTCTCGACGGAACATCCAGGTGTGCCTAGGATTGGCAACAACACTAGTGCCATTACCTCAACTGCAAAAGTCCAATTTCTTTTCAAAACATCCATTCGTGTTTGTAGTTTCACCTAGGGTCCTTTTGATCAATGAATTGCAAACCAGAACATCTCAATCCAGCCTCAAGAAGGGGTGGAACTCTCCTAGCCTTTTTGATCCGTTCTACCTCTGCCAAGAGTTTATTTGCATTGGAAAACTTGAGGCCATCGTGCAGATACTCCGGGCACTCACAAAATTAATTATTAAGTACACGCCATGAGGCAAGTATAAGCGAGTTTCCAACAGACTTCAAAATAGGATTTAATAAACGCGCCATTCGAGAATCCCGCTGGTAAAACCAGATCGAAGTTGAGCCTCAAGACGGAGGGCATCGGTCTTGACCGTTTCGAAGATCACCTTGTTGTACCTGTCTT
>JAPUKJ010000335.1 GCA_027295705.1 Ignavibacteria bacterium
AGTGGCGAGCTACGTAGATGTTACTGAATGCAGGAGGTTGGAAGAACGTCCCAAATTGGGCATGAAAGACTGTTTTGTCAGTTGCAGGAAAAGCAAGTCCTAACCTAGGACTTACAACCGTGATAGACTCTGCCTTCTTTATGCCAGTCTCTCTGTAAAACTTGGTGTTGGGGTCAATCGATGGGTTATCCGGGCCTTCTATTGAAAGTGTAGTTGGGTCGTCTACGAATATGAAGTCGTCTGTATCAAAGACATCCAGTCGAAGACCGGCATTTATCACAAGATCTTTGTACTCAATCTTGTCCTGAAGATATGCGGCATAGAAGCGGGGTTTTTTCGGCCCGTCGATGCCGCTGTCAAGCTTGTTGCCGTAAAAGTCATATCCGTAATTATTAACCCCTCCATTAAAGGCTACTGCAAAATCTCTTGCTTCGCCGGCAATACGGGCTTCGTCTGGATGGTTTCGGTACCAACTCAGTAATCTGCTATGCCCACTCAAGTTGAACCTTCGCAGTGTGTACGCATCCACAGATCCTCCGGCTTTGAACTCATGGGATCCAAGTTGGAGCGTGAGGTCGAACGATCCACCTAGCCGAAGCTGTTGCCTTTTATTGAAATCTGCTTCGGGTTCGCCGAACCTGGTGAAGGGAAATCCATACAATCTGTAAGTTCCAGGCCCCGCGGTGTAGCTCCTGAACTTATAGCCCAGTGGTGCATTCGCAAGACTATCACTGTAAAGCAGAATGTCATCACCAAAGTCTGGATCATACCGCTTGCTACGGTTATCATTATAACTCAGGTTGACCTCATAGAGAAATTGGGGGGACACAATATGTGTGATCTTCGTGTTCACCAGAAAACTGCTGGATTCTGTAATGGGCAGTCGTCTAAGATTGAAGATCGATGGTATCACCAAAGCCGTTCCCTGTTTCTCCTTCCACGTAATGGATCCAGCAACCCTCACGATCAGCGGATTATAGTCAAAAGTGATGCTTCCGTTTCCTGTATAACGGTTCTGGAACATTCCTGGCGTGTTCCCAGGTTTCACCTCGAGTAGATCCACCATGTCATCAAATCCGTTCTCTCTTGATACGGGGTCGGAATTCGCATCAGGGAGATTTTCGAACCTGAACCCTTCCCAGAAGACCCTTCTCCAATCACGATCAAACTGGTTCTCACCTGCGATGAAGAACTTTATTTTCTCGGTAACTATGGGACCGCTCAGAGTCGCAACGTAGTTGCTGTACCCGTATGAAAAAGTCCCCAATCGCTTTTCATGTTGACCCGTGAAGTTATCTGTTTCAAGGAGAAGACTTGCCTTGTATTGTGGACCACCGCTCCTGAGCGTAAGCCTCACTATACCGGAATTTGCTACCCCGTACTGTGCGCTATAGCCACCCGTTAGGATCTGGAACTCCTCCAGCGCCTCGGGAATTACTGTGACAAGGATGTCGTCACGCGTAGTTCCATAGATCTGGTTTGCTGTGGCCGAGTCAGATAGATCTCGACCAAAAACATTCCCCGCACGAGCTCCCTCCAGGTAGTAACCGACTTCCTCTGCCCTACCGCCTCGGATGTGAAGCCTTCCATCCTGCTGCACGATACCTGGATTGAGCGCTATAGCCGCGATCACATGTCGTATCGGAAGGTTCTCAATGTCGCGTCTCGTCTGAATACGTACCGTATTAGTGGCGTACTTGCTGATCAACGCTCGCGGCCTTTGTATCACTATCTCCTGCAATGCAACACCCTCACTCAACGGTGTCATCTGGAAATCAACCTCTGTGGTGAGGTCGGGGCTGACCTGTATGTCTGTGATTCTCAGCGGCTGATACCCAAGGAACCGGCCTTCCAACTCATGTGTACCAGCAGGCACACCCAGTATGATGAATTCCCCGTTAATATCGGAAGCGCTACCAAGACTTGTGCCTGTAACGACAACGTTTGCGCCAGCTAGTGCCTCGTTGGTCTGTTTGTCAATGATCTTGCCTTTTATCTTCCCAGTGATAGCAGCTATTGCTAAGAATGGATATGCGAGGTGTGACAACAACAGCAGAATTATTAGTAGTCCCCTTTGCATATGACTCTCCTTTCTCTTTTCGGAAGGAGCTATTGTTTGTTAGTGCCTAGGGTTTCTGTTTTTGCGATCGAAATTAAGCGTATCGCAAAGCTCAATAAGTGCAATGTGGAAAGTAACGAAAGCACTTTGTGAGTTCCGAGGAACTCTGGATTCTCGGATGGCTAAAAATGGGCCAGGTTGTCCGTCAACGAAAAATAACTATTTTAGAGGTTTTTTCAAAATTTTGACTTTGGGCACAATTCATGGTAGATTTTCAGTAAATTCCTGACGCCGTGTCAAGAACGTGCACCTCCGGAAGACACGGTACACCAGTCATCACTACCCAAAACACATACGCTAGGTAGCTACTCCACAAGAATAGGAGACTCGACAAAGCTGATTTATCAAGCTCTTCGGAACGTGCCATTGTAAGGAATTTCATACATGGTCTGATCAAAACAACGCTCGTAACCCAACCTTTTACTGGACGACTATGAGTTGGCACAAGAGAGCTTTGCTTACAAAGTCCATTCCCCGCCACAGTGATATTCACATACTCCGTGGACAAGGAGCCATCCATGAGACAAAAAGTTCTGGCGCTCGCCTTTTTAATACTCATTACTAGTATCCCTGGCGAAACCCTTAGCCAATTCCAAACTTGGGAGAAGCTGCTTGAACGAGCCGACTCGCTCAATAATGCACAACAGGCTGATTCTGCGATCATCCTTGGAAAGAAGGCGTTGGAGGAGGCCGAGGGGAAATTTGGCCAAACGGATACGACTCTGGCTAGAGTACTGGACCACTTGGACGAGTACTACTGGAGGCTTGGCCGCTACGATGAGGTGGAACAGCTTCTCAAACGTGCGTTGGTAATCCGTCAGCAGGCCCAAGGGCAGGAAGACGTTGAAGTGGGAAGACTTTTTTTCTCCCTCGGATGGACACATGAACGTCAGGGTCGAATCGATGAGGCTGAAAAGATGCATAAGCAGGCATATACCATTTTGGAAAAGCACTTTGGCCTAAACAATTTTGAGGTAGGATGGGTTGTTCTGCACTTTGGTCATGTTCAATGGAACAAGGGTAATTATGAGAAAGCAGAGGATTTCTACCGGCAGGCGGTTGAAATATGGAAAAAGTCTGTAGGACCAGACAACTGGCATGTTGGAAAGGGTTTGTTCAATTTAGCCAACCTTTTTCGCGATCAAGGAAAGTATCCTGAAGCCGAAGCCGTGTGCAAGAAGGTATTGGCAAATTTTAAAAAGGCACTGGGGCCAAATGACCCATTGGTATCTAGAATCTCTACGCAGTTGGCGTGGGTTTATTTGGATGTGGGGAGGTATTCGGAAGCGGAGACACTTTTCAAGAGATCGCTCAAGATTATGGAAAATGCGTTCGGCACCAACAGCATCAAGTTAGACTATGTTCTGACTAGTCTAGCAAATTGTTATAGAATTCAAGGGAAACATAGTGAAGCAGAAAGAATCTATGAGCGAATTTTAACAATTTATGAAAGAAATCAGCAGGCTAAGGACTCAAGAATAGGGCTCTTTTTGGTGCGGTTATCGGACCAATACTACAAACAGGGTAAGCGTGCAGAGGCTGATTCCTGTCTGCAGCGTGCGCTTTCGATTGCGGAAAGTTTCAAAGCCGCTGAAAACTGGCAGGATACGGAAAAATTTCTTCACAACCTGGTGATGCTCTTATCGGAAAGGAAAGGTAGTTCTAAAGCAGAACTGCTATTCAAGAAAGTGCTAGAGATCTGGGAGAATGAGATGGGTCCCGAGCATCCTCATGTAGCACACACGCTGAGTAGTCTGGCAGACCATTACACATACGAGCAAAGATACGTTGAAGCTGATTCATTGTACCGTCGGGCACTCAACATGTATGAAAAAATCTACGGTTCTGAGCATCCACATGTGGCGCGGCATTTGGAGTGGTACAGCAAATACTTTCGCCTGCAACAAGATCCTAAGCGGAGTATGTCTGTCTCCAGGCGTGCCTTTGATATATCCAAGGCAAACTTCGAGAATGTTTTCCATATTCTCTCGGAGAAAGATGCAGTAAACAATTCAAAGCTCATGAGAGAATCTGCTGGCTATTATCTTTCGTGCTATTTTGACAGCAGACCAACAGACAAGCTAGATTTGAAACACACAAGCGACGTCGTTTTCTCGACCAAAGGGCAGGTGTCCGACGCGGGCTACCAACGGCGAAAATCGTTGGATACGGAAAAGGATT
>JAPUKJ010000034.1 GCA_027295705.1 Ignavibacteria bacterium
TAAGCTTCTTCGTCTGCACAAAACCATGTCCTGATCCCGCTGTCCGGGACGAAGGATCTCCAGCCTTGTCGGAACGAGTGTGCTGTGGAGCCGTAGGCGCAACAGACAAGCGATAGAAGTACACCCCACTTGCCACTCCTACTGCATTCCATTCTGCAGCGTGTGTGCCTTGCGGCAGGTACTCAGAGACAAGCGTTGCAAGTTCTTTCCCCAAGATAGTGAACACCTTGATCTCCGCGTGGCCCGCTTGAGGAAGAGAAAACTGAATTGTTGTGCTAGGGTTGAATGGATTTGAGTAGTTTTGATCAAGTCGGAACCCGTTGGGGATTTCGTGCGAGACCTGTTTCACAGTTGTGGCCATTGTATCAAGCCTTAACACCGTGAGGTATCCCTCTACGTCGCTTGCGTAGAAAAATCCGTTAGCGGTGTACGGATATGCCCCCTAGCACCCACGGAAGTTCGGGCTGTTGCCACGCGTACATGTGTCGTATCCTGCAATCTCAATGGGGTTCGCCGGATTTGATATGTCGACCACTCTGACTCCAGCCTGATAATGAGAAATGTATACAAGATTGCCCATTACTTGAACATTGTGTGCCAGGTTATTAGTGCCCAGATACTCACCGACAAGGGTAATGGCTGACGGGCTCGAAGTATCCCACACCTTCACCGTCTTAAATGAAGTTTCCTCTGTTGTCACGGCGTAGCTTCCGTCGTCCGTAGGCCAGATGTTGTGGACGTAACCACCTGCCGGGATCGTATGCCGCACAATTAGCACAGGGGAGTTCTTGTTGGTGACATCGTACATGGAGAAGGTACGAACGGAAGCTTCCGCAACCAAACAGTATCGTTCCGGGGCATAGACATCATGGATCCCGGGAGTTGTAACTGTCCTCACTTCAACCGGATTCTCGGGGTCGGCTAGACTCACTATTCTGAAGCCGCTGCGATTTGATTTAAGAATGTACGCATGTGCCTTCGCGGTATCGATCGAAAAGTTATGGGAAGTCACATCAGTAGCGGTCTTGAATGAGCCAACAAAACGCACGCTGTCCAGAAGGTATCGCATGTCCATAATCATCAATCCGTCATTTTGTCCCGTCATTTCAGCAACTGCGTAGGCGTAATTTCTGTATGTTTTGATATCTCTGTGCCTTGTATTGGGAACCACCATTCATGGGACCTGGAACAACGGTGATGACATTCATCGTTGCGGCGTTAACAACGGCAATGCCATCTCGTACGCCCATCAAGGCGTATTCGGTGCCATCTGGGGCTGTATAACCCCAGCAGTGCCGTCGGTGGTGTCCGAGCCAACCTGTGATGGAAACCAGATCCGTCCGATCACGTCCACATTGTAGGTCGGCTGCGCGTAGAGTAGAAAATTAGGGACATTGAGAGATAGGATTACAACGAGTGTGAGTGGTGTCGCCTTTGGTCCCATGAACTTTCTCCGTTTAGTCAAGAAGGTCGTAACCGAGTTAACTTGCTAATGAAGCAACTTATTTTTCGCAAAGACTTTAGAAAGTGTACCCAATCAAGAGTTCATAATCAAGCGGAAGTTATTTCAACAACAACAGTTTCTTGGTATCAAAGAAATCCCCAGCCTGCCTGTCATCTGTTGGGAGGGCCTGTACACGATAGAAATAAACTCCACTCAAGATGCAGGCGGCCTTCCACGCGCATAAGTGCCCGCGGGAAGCTCCTCAGAGATTAGCGTGGAGACTTCTTCTCCCAAAGTATTAAACACCTTAGTTTCTACTTCGCTCGTTTGGGGAAGAGAGAACTGGATCGTCGTGGTCGGGTTGAAAGGATTGGGATAGTTCTGTTCCAGGGCAAATACATCAGGCTGTGAACCCTCTTGCACGCTCGTCGTGACAGGAATTTCACTTTAGTATTCCCAGGAAAACGACTGCAAAAAGACCGGATTTCAACAAATCAGGCCAGTTTCAAAAGAAAATCACAAGTGGACCGCGCAAACTATCTAGGAAATGATAGATGTCAGCATGAATGTCCCAATGGGATGCCTTGCGGTCAATAGCACCATCCAAAATGTCATTAAGAAACGTGATTAGGTGTTTTTGACAACAAAAGATAGCGTGAGAAGACGTAACCCTCACCTTTTTCCCGTAAACCAGCTTAAACAAACACACCATCGCACGGACTTGATGCAGCGAACTAACCGTGATTGTTCAGCATGGTCACTACTTCAAAATAAGCAGTTTCTTGGTACTAACAAAAGTCAGTCCTGATCCGGCCGAGCCAGACGGAGGATCACCAACCTGCCCGTCCCGACCTGAGGTCCCAACTACTCGGGATCGTGAGGCCAATGGCCCCACGGATAGGCGGTAAAAATACAAGCCACTGGGAAAATCTCTACTGTCAAATTGCACATGATAGAACCCAGCCTCTTGCATCTCGTTGACAAGCGTTACCACTTCCTCCCCAAGAAGGTTATACACCCTCAATCTTACTGAACCTGCCTTTGGCAGACTATATTCAATCGTGGTTGAAGGGTTGAACGGATTGGGATAATTCTGTGCAAGGGTGAAATCGACCGGTGCGTTTTTCCCCTCTTTGACCTGAGTTGGAATGCTCTCCCGTATCTCAAGTCTGTCAATGTTTGCCAATCCACCTGAACTTGTTGCCGTCAATCTGAATGTATTTATGCCTGCATTGAAATCTACCATGACACTTGTTGTATCCCAATTCATCCAAGCACCGGTCGTAGGAAAATCTATCACATTCTGAGAAATTCCATTGATGTGAACATCTGCTGGACGACTAGCGGCACCATTAGCGTAACGAATGACCGCGTTGTACCTAGCAGCGCTATCTACCGCAACGTTAATCCATTCCACATACACACCAATGGAATTCGTAGTATTTACATAGCCTGCCCCAGTAAATCCTGCATCAGATGTTTCACAAGCGCCAGATGATATTGTTGCAGCACATGCGTCATATACGTTGTTTGGTGGTGGCGGAGGGGGTGGGGGAGGTGGTGGCCCGCCAGCCGCTTGCAAATATGCTTGGTAGGCATCAATGCGTCCTGCACCATAACGATCATCTTTTCCAGGGGCGCCTTTATCGACAGCAGTCTGTTGCATGATGCGGCTGACATCTGCTGGTGTCAGGTCGGGGTTAGCTCCCAGAAGCAGCGCGGCCGTGCCTGCGAGATGCGCAGAAGCTGCCGAAGTGCCACTGAAGCCAACATAACCTCCACCATGCCTGGTGGACCTTGTACCATCACCCGGCGCTGATACGTCTGGTTTTAGCAATCCTTGAGACCCAGGATTTGTCTCATAAGGATAATCTCGGTACCCCACAGGTATTGTCCAAGGATACGATGGGTGATTTACCGTGTAATCTTCCCAAGCTGATGGTCCATAAGGTGAATTACTTACGATTACATCTGAGCCAGCATTTACGTTCCCAGCAGCAATAATAGAAGTGAATCCGCCCACTACTGTTTGATCGGGATGAAGCCACGCGGAAGGACAATTCCCTGGAGTAGAAATATTGAACGGAAGCGGTGCAGTACTGCCTAGCAAATTCCCATTATTGCTGGAGGAATTAGTATGCACAACACCTGCCGCCAATTCTACGATAGCCATGTCCCTGAACCCAGCATAATCAGGCTGAGGACTAAACCACCATTTGTAGCTCAAAGCGCTGGTGATAATATCCGCGCCCATGTCCAAAGCGTATTGCTCGGCAGCCCAATACACAGATTCGCCACCGTGTTCGTTAAAGATGAGTTTCAAGATCATAAGCTTTGCCTTTGGGGCCACGCCGGTTTGAGTTCCGCCAGTTCCATCACCTGCAACAATCCCCGAAATCTTAGTACCGTGACCACCTCCAATGGGATCGTTGTCATCTTGCTGAAGATCCCATCCAATAAAATCATCGGCGTATCCATTCCCATCATCATCAACACCATTAATATCGCCTGGGTCAAATACCCAGGTAGACCCGGTAAATTCCATTGTTCGGCCGTCACCATCGGCGTCTTCACCCAAGTTGTTCCAGATGTTGTTTGCTAAATCCGGGTGAGTCCAGTCGGTCCCCGTATCTATATTGGCAACAAGCACTCCTTGGCCACTGTCACCCTCCGCCCAGACCTGAGGTGCGTTGATAAGTATCAACGAGCCGGTAGGATCTGCAGGTTGTAACAACGTAGGCGTAGTTAGACTTGCTGGGCTTTCAGGTGAATCATGTCTTGTGCTTCCCTCGTCAATCAAGAGTTCTTCAGGATATGCAGCATCGTAACGGATTCTTTCAATTTCAACAAAATCTTGGGCTAATTTGTTGATCACTGAGCGTGTCCCTCTGAACGCAACTCTGTTGATAGCCCATATGCTGGTAATCCGGTCAACCGCACCTTGAGCTTTTGCAGTCTGGAGATAATCCAAAACCTGACCTTGAGTAGCCGCTGCCTGCTCCTTCAAGATTCGCACAACTGCTTTTTGCCGCTGTTTTCGCCTGAGACCCCGGCTCTGATTTTGCAAATCCTCCAATGACAGTCGGTCCTTCAAAACCACATAGGCATTGATAAGTTCATCTTCAGCGGCAGAACTCATTATCCCTTCCAAGTAATGATCGATTTTAGTATTCTGCGATTTTGCAACAGCATTACCGGCCTGCAAGATGACTAAAGACACAGCAAACCATAAAGCAAACAGACAGCTCGTTAGCTTTAATAGCATGACACACCCCCCAAGTGAGATTGTTTGAACTTGATAAGCCCATTACTTCACAGTGAGTAGTTACAATCAGGCGCTCTTGCTGGAAGTGGGTTTGTTTGGAAGCCTTACGAAAGGTAGTCTGCATCACCAAATGCCAGATTGGGATAGAAGATAGGCGGCAAAAGATGAAACCTCGCCTATTTTACGTTCACAACAGTAGTGCCAGCTGGACATGCCAGATTTCTGTGAGATTATTGCCCACTTCTGGCCGTCTGTTGAAACCTTCCAGAAGGAGAAAGAATTTATTACCTGCTCATCAGCCAGGTGGAAGTAATCGTGACTCGCTCGAAAACCTCCAAAGAATTATAGAATCATTAGAGAATACTTCCTTGAATTACGGGAGCATGAGTCAGTGACTCACCGTCC
>JAPUKJ010000035.1 GCA_027295705.1 Ignavibacteria bacterium
TTCACATGCTCAGCATGCGGATCGGGAGGTGTCCGTCCTTCGATCTGATGAACGCTCACTAGTCTTTGAATACCGACCTCAATATACTCCTCAGACCACGATTACTGAAGGGACTAAAGAATTCACGTTGTTTGATTTCGTCGGTTCAGTTCCCACAATAACCGAGCACACCACTGGCAGTCCTGATCTCCGGCATCGTATGTTCCCAGTTGGCTTCCCGTCTAAGGAAGGCAATGCGGTGCAGGTCATTGTGGCCGATTATGAGGACGTTCCAAACATCATGGTAGCTCCAGTCCCTTCGCTGCGGGTAAGAGATGACATGATTGAGGTTGACCGTTATGCAGTTCAGTCTGACAAGTACAGCGAAAACGCATTCCTCCCTCACCGTGTAGCTGAACTCTCCACCATTGGCCAGAGCCGCAGTATGCTTTTAGGAAGTGTGAGAGTATTTCCGATAAGATACAATCCGGCAACCCGAACGTTAAGAAAATACAACCGGCTGGTGATCGAAGTGGTGTTCGGATCTGCGCAAGGCAGCCGGGTGCAGAACCAAGATGATTTGCTGTTCAAAGATGTTCTGCTGAACCATGATGTTGCAAAAACATGGAAGTTCGGCGCTCCAAAAGAACTGGAAAGGACCCTGATCCCCAGCGTCCTTGCATCTGGCGACTGGTATCGCATGCCGATAACAGAAGAGGGAGTATATGTCCTTAATGCACAGTATCTGGGCGCTGCGGGAATCGATATCGGCAGCATCAATCCGCAGACGATTAAGATCTACGGCAACGGAGGAACAGAGTTGCCCGAAAACATTACGCAGGTCCGTCCTCAGGATTTGGTTGAGAACGCAATCTATGTGGAGGGAGAAGGAGATGGCCGATTCGACGGAAGTGATTATGTGCTCTTTTTTGGGAAGTCGACTCGCGGCTGGAGGTACAACGCTTCCACACAATTGTTTGATCACTACATCAATCGCTATTCGGAAACTAACTACTACTGGCTGACGTACGGTGGTGCGCAGGGCAAGCGGATGCAAGAGCAAGTTTCTCTTTCTGGTGTTCCAACGGTGACTCCAGATCGGTTTACAAGCTTGATTGCCGTTGAACAGGAGGCAGTCAACATCCTCCGCTCCGGGAAAAATTGGTATGGTCCCTCGTTGAACCCGAGTGGCTCACAGACTTATGTAAACGCGCTACACGGAATGGTGGCGAACGATAATATTGTTTATCGCTATTCGATAATCACTAGGTCGGAGGATTTGCCTACTTTGACTGTTACAGAAAGTTCTACCACCATAGCCAATAATGACCCTCTGCCAACCGTTTCATATGCTAGCATTTTTGAGATCGCAAAGAAGAAGACTTTTCAGAAAACCGCAAGCACCTCCTCGATCGCCAACAACACAAGCCAGTTGAAGTTTATGTTCAATTCGAACAGCATCGCAGCGTCGGTCTGGATCGATTGGGTGGAGATTCAATATCCCCGAGCCTTCTCGGCGCTAAACGGCTATCTTCGATTCAGGTCGCCCGACACGACCGGCATAGTGCAATATCAGCTGCAAGGATTTTCAACGATCCCGTTTATTCTCAACGTTACTAATTCGACGGATGTTCAGCGGATTGTTGGTGCTCAAGGAGGTTTCACTGTTCGGGTCCAAGAAAATGCCGGTCAGGTATCCGAGTATTGTGCAGCGGGTCTCAGCTCGTTCAAGGTTCCAAGTCCGCTGCAGCGGATGCCAAACCAGAACTTTCATGGAATTACCGACGGTGCTGACTTCATCATTCTTACGAGTCCCGAATTCCGCACGGCGGCTGACCGGTTGGGAGATTACCGCGAGCAGCCTGAACATGGTAATCTAAGAACCATAGTGGTTGATGTGAACGAAATCTACAATGAGTTCGGTGGAGGTATTCCGGATATCACGGCAATCCGTGATTTCCTCAAGTACGCGTACGATAACTGGACTCGACAGCCCCTGTTCGTCCTGATGTTTGGCGGTGGTTCCTATGACTACAAAGCCATACTTGGATTTCGATCAAGCTACGTTCCGACATGGCAGTCTGAGGGATCCCTAGATGACATTTTTAGCACCGCCTCAGACGATTTCTTTGTGAAGTTCGATTCAGGGAATGATATAGTCTCACTTGTCACCGGTAGGATCTCCTCGCGTAATGGCGCAGAAGCGAACCTTGTAGTAGATAAACTGATCCGCTATGAAGAGAATTCGGTTAGAGATCCCTGGAAGATGAGGGCATTGTTTGTTGGAGACGATTCACAGACTTCAGAAGGGGAGGACGGCACGATACACAGTGCTCAGGCAGAGGCCCTTGCCGAGCAACATACGCCGAAAGAGTTTGAAAAGAAGAAGATATACATTGCCGAATTTCCGACTGTGATTACTGCACAGGGGCGACGCAAACCAGGGGCCTTTCAAGCCATCATTGACCAGATCAATCAGGGTGTGTTAATAGTCAACTACACAGGTCACGGCAACCCAACTGTGTGGGCACATGAAAGCATTTTTAGCATCCAGACATCAATACCTCAGTTAACTAATGCTAACAAACTGACTGTCTTCTTTTTAGCAACATGTAATTTCTCACAATTTGACGACCCAAATCGCTATACTGGTTCGGAGCTTCTGATGAACAAGCCTGATGGTGGTGCGGTAGGTGTAGTATCGGCGACGAGAAAAGTCTTTGCAGGCGCAAATGCAGCCTTCAACCAGGCAGTCTATGATAAGCTCTTTGTGCCTGACCAATTCGGACGGGTGATTGTCGAGCGGCCAGCCACGGCAATCTTTCTACGGAAAGCCATTAGCAACAGCACCAATGATCAGAAGTTCTTCTACATGGGCGACCCGACTATGCGGCTTCAGTATCCTGCGGGGTTTGCATCGATCGACACCGTGAATGGGGAACCTATCGACAGCATCAATGGCGCCCCACGGCCGGACTCAGATCCAATCCAGTTAAGGGCTCTAAGTAAGGTTACAGTCAAAGGGAGCATACGTGACGCCAGCAGCATGCCGGAGAGTTCTTTCAGTGGGACAATGCAATTAGTTTTGAACGATGCAACGCGACGCGTTACGATTGCAGACTTTCCTCCAGGATCAAGTTGGGCATACCTTTCCACAGGTGGGACAATCTTTCGCGGTGAAAATTCTGTAACAAACGGAAGATTTAGTGCCACCTTCGTCGTCCCAAAGGATATCGCGTATGCAGATTCGACAACACGCGGCAGACTTGTGGCCTACTTTTCGAGTGATACTAAGGATGGAGCGGGATACACCGGGAAGGTGCGTGTAGGTGGAACGGATTCCTCTGTAGCAGTTGACGTAGAAGGCCCGGCAATCGATATTTACCTGGATAGTCGTAGTTTCCGCGCAGGTGACCTGGTCAGCGAAAAGCCAGTGTTGTACGTGGATCTGGCTGACTCGAATGGGATCAACACATCAGGGTCGGGTATTGGCCATCGTCTGGAGGTCTGGGTCAATAACAGTGCACAGAGTAAGGATGTCACCGCGTTGTATTCGAGCAAACTCGACAATTACAGAGAAGGAACGGTCCAGTATCAAATGGAGAGTCTCCCGCACGGGAGGAACTTTGTTCGAGTGCGAGCATGGGATACGTTCAACAATGCATCGACCGCGGAGACGTTCTTTGAAGTAACTTCCAGCGAGCAGTTGCGAATCTCGGACGTGATGAACTATCCCAACCCATTTGCGAGTAATACATCGTTCACGTTTCGACAAAATCAACTGATTCCACTAGATATCAAAATCAAAGTATACACGCTTGCTGGTAGATTGATACGATCTCTTGAGAGCTCATCAGCGGGTGAGCCGTTCATTCGCATGCCGTGGGACGGCCGAGATCAAGATGGGGACGTCTTGGCAAATGGCGTGTATTTGTACAAACTCATTGTGAGGACCATAGACGGTAGGTTTAGCAGTGAGACTCTTGGAAAGCTCTCTGTGCTGAAGTAATATGGCACGGTTAGTGTTGATCATATAGTTCAAGCTGAGACGAATTGGACAGGATAATATTGACAAATGGATTGTAAAACTTTTTTAGGGAGGTTGTAATTATGGCACCATCGTTGCGAAATTTCATTGGAGCTTGGCTTACTGCTCTGGTAGTTGTGTTACTTGTTCTTCCAGATCGTGCACATGCTCAGGGGGAATCTGCAGTCCCTTTCCTGTTGATTTCTCCCAACTCACGGGCTAGCGGCATTGGCGAAACTGGGACAGGTTCAGTTGACGACGCGTCGGCGATATTTTGGAACCCTGCTGCGCTCGCGTTCTTGGAGGGAAGTGAAATTAGTATCACTCATGCTAATTGGCTCCCTCAATTCCAACAGTCCGATTTGTTCTATGACTATCTGAACTACCACCAGAAGATGGATGATATCGGCGGCACAGTAGGGGTAAGTGTTACGTACTTGAATCTCGGCGAATTTATCCAGACGAGTTCAGCAAGTCCTGATCCAATCGGCAGGTTCAAATCATTCGAATTTGCTGTCACAGCTGGATACGCTACAAAAGCATTTGATGATCTTGCTGTAGGTATGAACCTCCGCTTCATTCACAGTGCTCTCTCCCCGTTTGGCACGGATCAAGAGGAGGGTGAGGGCATTGCGTCAACCATAAGCGTTGATCTCGCCGCTATGTATAGGCCGACATCGTTGGATGTTCCGTTGATCGGAGACATCGGCAATAAGTTTAGTGCAGGCATTAACTTGTCGAACCTCGGTCCAAAGGTTACGTACATCGATGCTGACCAGGCCGATCCGTTGCCAACAAATCTCCGGATCGGGTTTGGATACAAGCTCTTTGATGACGAGTTCAACTCGCTAACCTACTCGGTTGATTTCAGCAGGCTATTGGTTCGTCGCCGGCCCGACGGTACTTCTGATCCATTCTATAAAGCTATATTCTCCGCATGGAGCGATGGGACTGGCTTGCGGAAAGTCAACACGAGTATGGGAGTGGAGTACTGGTACGGCTCGCCGAAGCTCATCGCATTGCGCATTGGACATTTCTTCGAAGACCCAACATTTGGCAATCGGAACTTCACGACATACGGTGCGGGTATCCGGTACGACATCTACGGCTTTGATTTTAGCTACATCTCAGCCGAAGACAACCATCCGTTGTCAGATACGATTCGTTTCTCATTGCTTATTGGATGGGGCGGCCAACTGTAGCGGCCAGAATGTTGCCAACACAAATAAGAGTGAGATGACGCTGGCAAAATATTTCTTCCTGCTTTTGCTCGGTTCAAATTCACTCTTCGCACAACAAATGAGTCATCCCGTGATGTCCTCACGGGATGATGCTTTTTTATCCCCTCGACCTCTGAAATCAGCCTCAGATACCATCGATATCCTTGCAGTCATGGTCCAGTTCCAGATCGATGATGACAATGGCACAACGGGCGACGGTCGATTCATTCTCACTGCGCCGACGGATTCGATCATCGATGCGCCACCTCATGACAGGCAGTATTTCAGTGATCACCTGACGTTCGTCGAGAATTACTACCGAAAGGCTTCCGATGGACTTATGATTGTTCGGTCAACCATCATCGATACGATTTACACGCTCCCGAACCTTATGGCCGCATATAGTCCGCAACGCAACGAAACAAACGTTAAGGTAGCAAACCTGGCACGGGATAGCTGGGAGCAGGTGGATTTATCAGGACGTGTCGCTGATTTTTCTCCGTATGACTGTTTTGTCGTGTTTCATGCTGGTTCCGGACGAGAAGTGGATCTCGTTTCGCTTCTTGGCTTTGATCCGACGCCACGAGACATCCCCTCGTTATTTTTTGGATTGAACGCGTTTCGAGAATTCTACGGCGGAAATTTCCCGGGCATTCTCGTCAATGGCGGGCAGGACACGATCACGAATTCCATCGTTGTGCCTGAGACTGAAAATCGCACGTTACCTACTGCGACCGGTGATGTGCTTCTTGAGCTCAGCATCAATGGGTTACTCTGTGCGTCCGTCGGCAGTTTCCTGGGACTCCCGGATCTGTTCGACACAAATACGGGACGGTCGGGCATAGGCCGGTTCGGGCTCATGGATGGACAGTCAATATTTAGCTTTGCCGGGTTGTTTCCGCCAGAGCCGTCCGCCTGGGAAAAATATTGGCTTGGGTGGATTGATCCAATTGTAGTACAACCAGGTGAGCAATCGATTACGCTACCTGCCGTTGGGTTGCAGAGCGCGGATTCAATTTATCGCGTGCCGATCAGTGTTCAGGAGTACTTTCTTGTTGAGAATCGAAACCGTGACCCGTTGCGCAATGGGCAAACAATTGCTTCAACATTTAATGGGGTGACTAGGGTACAAACATTTGCACGTGATACGGTTGGGTTTAACGCGTTCGATATCTCTGGGCTTTCAGGTGTTGTAACTGATGTGGAAGACCTCGATTGGAGCGTGCCAGGAGGAGTAGACCCTGATGGGACGTTCTTTGACGGTGGTGTCTTGATCTGGCATATCGATGAGGTGGTGATCGCACAGAACATTAGAACCAATAGTGTCAATGCGAACTCTGACCGACGAGGAGTCGATCTTGAAGAAGCCGACGGTTCGCAAGACATTGGTCAGCAGTTTGAATTTCTCTCGCCAGGGGCAGGTAGCGAGGAGGGGACTCCGCTCGACTTCTGGTATCAAAGTAATTCAGCCCCTGTGTTCAAGAATGAGTTCTCCTCAACAAGCTTTCCGAATAGCCATAGCAATGGGGGTGCAAACAGTCATATTGTGATACAAGGATTCAGTCCAAGGGGTCCAACAATGATTGCAACTGTAGCCTGGGGCGATGATGAAGTCTCGCCGCTTTCCGGCTTTCCCAAGGAGACAGGTCAAATCCTCACTTCAACATCACTCACGCTAGGCGACCTTGACGCTGATCTTGCGCCGGAAATAATTGTTGCGACGACCGGGTTTAGTCCTCCTAGGTACAGCACAAGTGGAGTAGTAATAATAGTGGAGCCTGCTCCTTTTGGGAAACTATTTGCCTGGAAATCTGATGGTCACGCGGCTGTACCTGGACTTCCTTCCAGTGGTCTCTTCGCAGTAGCAAGCGGAACATTCACAGGATTCATTGGTGCACCTGCTGTGTCAGAGTTAACGGGTGACAATGCACCGGAAGTTTTGATCGGGGAAGGCTTTACAATTCCACCAATAACAATTGGAGGAGATCCAGTTTTTGGTGTTATGCAAGCATACCGTACTGAAGATCAGAATAGCGATAGCCTCGCTGACAATGTGTTTTCGGCAAATGTGGGAAGACGTATTACAACGTCTCCAGTCATTGGAGACTCCATTATTGCATTCGGCGGATCGGGTGGAAGAGTATATTTCCTCCGGCTTGATGGAACGTTGATTGACAGTTTAAAGTGGTTATCAGATTCCACTGCCAATGTTTCCGGTGTGAGCAGGTTTGTGGGTCCGAACGAATTCATCATCACCGGTTCGGATGGTTCTGTAATCCTCACTTCTCGTGGAACAAATGGATCCGTGAGTAGAGTGGACAAGAACTTTGGGCGTGAGATCGTGGGGCCAGCAGTGGCTGGAAGCTTTGGTAGCGGTGGAAGTGGAGACCTGCGTATTGTCTTTGTGACCAAAGATGGATACCTGTATATAGTTGACGAAGGATTGAACATTATTCCTCGATTTCCAATACAAACTGGTAGCGAGATAAGTGAACCTCCTGCACTTGCAGATATCAACGGTGACGGGCTACGAGACATCGTTGTATTCAGTGGTTTTCAGATGTATGCCTTCAACTTATCTGGTTCGCCGCTTGATTTTTATCCGATTACTATGCATTCGGGTAAGCCACTTGCTTCCGCGCCTGTTGTTGCTGACGTGGACGGAGATGGCAATGTCGAAGTCGTTGGCGTCACTGGAGATGGACTTGTTTTTGCCTATGACAAGACCGGACGATTGGCACCGGGTTTCCCGTTACAGGCGGGAATAGGGGGCCAGTCTCTTGCCGTGTTCGATTTTGATTTTGGCGCATTGAGTGCAAGTGGCATTGGATTGGTCGCTGCTTCCTCCGAGGATGGATCAGTATCAGCATGGAGAACAGGCAAGATCGGCATTCCAGGTCCGCCGCCCCCGAATCATCCTTGGCCTCAATACCAAAAGGATGCGCAACACAGTGGACTGGCTACTGAGCCTTTGACGGGCACTCCACTAAGCTCGGAGTTCTTTCCGACCAGTCGGGCTTATAACTGGCCCAATCCCGTGTACAATGGCAGAACATTTCTCCGGTATTTTGTGAGGGAGGATGCGTCCGTGAACGTAAAGGTATTCGATCTAGCGGGAGATTTGGTGACGGAGTTTTCAGGTCCGGGCATCGGTGGTGTTGACAATCAAGTGGAGTGGGATGTCTCTGGTATTGAGAGCGGCATTTACTTCGCGAGGATCGAAGCGAATGGAACCAGCGGAAACGGATTTGCGATAGTGAAAGTTGCGGTGGTAAAGTGAACAAGGGAGTAATAGAGACCATTTCAAATCTGTAAGAGTGTGGGGTCCAGAATTCTAAATATCGCATATCTATCACTGATTTTGTCAATCGTATTGTCAGGGTCACTAGATGCGCAGGAGAAATTCCACCATCCGGAGCTCGAGTGGAACACGATAGAGACTGAGCATTTTTATGTTCACTATCATGATGGGGCTGAACGTACGGGACAGACTGTTGCCAAGATCGCAGAAGATGTCTATGAGCCTGTGACTTCACTTTATGCGCACGAACCTGATCAAAAGGTAAGTTTCATCATCAGGGATTACGACGACATCTCTAATGGAATAGCGTACTTCTATGACAACAAGATAGTGATCTATGCGCCCAGCATGGACTTTGACTTTCGCGGAACACACAACTGGTTGCGCAACGTGGTGACGCATGAGTTCACTCATATTGTACAGATTCAGACGACAATGAAGTTTGGGCGGAGGCTGCCAGCTTTCTATTTCCAATGGCTTGGCTATGAGTCTGAACGTCGGCCTGATGTGCTGTACGGTTTTCCGAACGTTGTTGTGTCCACTCCCTTCTCGGGATTTGTTGTACCCGCCTGGTTTGCTGAAGGCGTGGCGCAATACAACCGTAAAGAATTGCGCTACGACTTCTGGGATTCACACAGGGATATGATACTCCGCTCATATGTGTTGGATGGAAACATGCTGACGTGGGAGGAGATGAGCGTGTTTGGTAAGACAAGCTTGGGGAATGAATCATCGTATAATGCTGGCTTTGCATTTGTGCACTACATCGCACAAAGGTATGGTGAGGATAAGCTCAATGAGATTTCCAGAAACCTTGCAGGCTTTACCGCAGTAACGATAGACGGTGCCATTGAGCGTGCAATTGGAAAACCAGGAAGCCAAGTCTACGATGAGTGGCGCGAACAAATTACAGGAGATTACAAGTCAAGGGTCGCTGCTATAGAGAGAAACATCCGCCAGGGCCAACCGCTTGTAGTGGAATCGGACAATGAGAGCCAGGATTTGGGCAGGAGGGAGCAGATGCGGATGTTGAACGAGGACCCAGCGGAAAGTCGGCCAGACGCGTGCTGCTTATTCAACAGCACTGTGGGGTTTGCTAATCTTTACCCTGCCTATTCGCCGGACGGGAAAAAATTTGCCTATGTCAGTACAAAAAATGCAGACTACGTGAGCCAATCTTCCCTTTATGTATATGATTTTGAGACCAAGAAAGAGACGCTGCTCCAGTCGGCAGTGCGGACCAGCGTGAGTTGGTCGCCTGATGGGACGAAGATCTACTATGGGCGAACTACGCGCGACAATCCGCACTGGTCACTGCTGTTTGACATTTTTGTGTATGATCTTGAAGAGGAAGAAGAGACTCGCCTTACATATGGCAAGCGCGCATTGAGTCCTGCTGTGTCGCCTGATGGTTCGAGGATCGTTTTCGTCGTGGGCAGCGACGGGACCACAAACCTTGCCACAGCAAAAATTGATGGATCCGAATTCCGTGTCATAACACCGTACATAAATGGCGAGCAAGCCTATACCCCTAGATGGGACCCATCAGGTAGTCGGATCATTTTTGACTACTCTATAAAAGACGGCCGTGATATCGCTTCGGTTCGCCCTGATGGATCTGATCTTGGGTTTCTTATCACGGGTCCCGATGATTCCCGAAGTGGGATGTTCAGTCGTGACGGCTCCAGGATTGTCTTCTCATCAGATCGAACAGGTGTGTTCAACCTTTATTCGTACGACCTTCAGAGCGGCAGGATCGACCAGATCACCAATGTTCTTGGCGGTGCCTTCATGCCAACGTTGAGCCCTGAAGGAGACATCGCCTACGCGGCGTACACTTCCAGTGGGTACAAAATCTACAAGGTAGAGAGCCCTGGAGTTATGGCGGAGGGAGATTATCATTATATACAGACAGCTGGCTTGCCGGATCTTAAGCGAAGCGGTCCTCTGGCAATGGCCTCAAACGGTGTTGTGGCCCCTCAATTTGAATGGTCGGCGCTACGAGGATATGATGACACGAAGCTCCCTGAGTTCGAGTCCAAGCCGTACAAAAGCCTGTTCACAAGTTTGTCCTTCGTACCATTCATCAGAGTCGATAACTATAATAAGAAGAACACTGCACTTGAAGTGATCAAGCCAGGTGTGTACCTCTTCTCTAATGACGTGTTGGATAAGACTGGCTTTTTTGCTGGCGCTGCACTGAATAAGCAGCTTGAGCGCGACTTATTTCTGCAGTTCAATTACAGAGGGAAGATCCCGATTTTCTACCAGCTTGGCCTTGAGCCAACCGCGTCGATAGAGTTGTACAACGTCACCAGGAAAACAGATAACTTTCTTCGACTCGATCCCGATACAATTCCCGTTGATATCACTTATAATTTGTTCGAATTTGATTTTGTCCTGAATCATCTATTCCTCTCTCAGTCTAGCGATGTTGAGTTCCGGTACATCCACAGCCGTTACACCTCGGTACTTGAAAGTTTCATCCTACCCGCAGCAGGGAGGTTAGTTCCCGGCTCCAGCGACCTGTACCTCATTGGCAACGATCTTTCACTCACGTTCCGCCTCAAAGCGATCGTGCCATCGCGCACGAGTGAGATTAACCCAGTTGGTAGAAAGATATCATTTCGAATTGGAAGAGAGTTCAACAAGTTCAATCCATTTGGAGACGTGGAGGAGACGGACGGAGGAGGGCTAGCACCGGTCTATCAAAACATAAATTTCACGAAGGCGGAATTGAATTGGAAAGAGCACATCCCATTCATTGTCAAGAACCATACGCTCACGACCTCCTTGCGCGGTGCGTCAATTCTTGGTCCAGCTGTTGATGATTTCTTTGATTTCTATGCGGGTGGACTCATAGGAATGAAGGGGTACCCATATTTCGCTCTCAGTGGCAACGAACTCGCCGTGCTTGGATTGGCGTATCGATTCCCGATCTCGAATAACATCGACGTGAGGTTCCTGAATTTCTATTTTGACAAGTTGTATGCGTCCATATATGGGGATCTGGGCAATGCGTGGACGGGGAGGGTACCGAGCTTACGACAGTTCAAGAAAGATGCCGGGATTGAGTTGCGGCTGGAATCATTTTCTTTTTATTCATATCCTACGCGTATCTTCTTCAACGCAGCATATGGATTTGACAGATTTGACAGGTTTGTTCCTAGCAGGAACGCTACGGTCACATATGGAAAGGAATGGCGGTTCTATTTTGGCGTCCTCTTTGGTTTTGATTTCGATTGATTCTGTGAGGCAACGGACGTGACACGGAGTGGAATTTGTGTGCTTGTCATGACTGTTGCAATGAGAGTAACGGTTTTAGGCGGCGAGCATCGGAATGTGGTTCAGCAAGAGGCCAATGCTGAGGTTCAGCTGACTGGAAATGTGCGGGTTGATTTTTTTGGCCGAACGGAGATTGTGAACAGGCCGAAACTCGGGAACGATTCACATGAGGGTGTAATGCGCTCCCATAAGTCCCCTTGGTTGGCAGGAGTACTGTCACTTGCGGTGCCAGGAACTGGTGAATTCTATGCAGAGAGCTATTGGAGAGCTGCCGCATTTTTTGCCATTGAGGTGGCGGCGTGGTCGGTTGCCTACTCCAATGATAGGAAAGGTGATAGGAAGACAGAATCATTCCAGGGTTTCGCGAACCAACACTGGAGCGTAAGACAATACGCTGAATGGAGTCTGGCCAATGCTACCATTATCAATCCTGGAGTTGATATTTCAGAAATCAATGTATTTGATCCATCTGGTGGAGTGAACTGGGCTGAGCTTAATAGGCTTGAACGAGCCATTGGAGAGTGGTACTCCCACACGCTCCCACCGTTTGGCGATCAACAGTACTATGAGCTCATCGGCAAATACCCCCAATACAATCAGGGATGGGATGACACGACATCCTCCACGTTCACCTTTGGTGATCCCGTGACACAGAATTTCCAGTTCTATGCAGGAGAGCGGGGCAAGGCAAATGACTTTTACAATACCGCGAGCACTTTTGTGGTAATTGCCATCGTTAACCATATCCTCAGTGCAGTAGATGCAGCTTGGAGCTCTAGTTCGTTCAACAATGTTCAGGCTGAAGCAAGTATGCAGAGGTTGCCGGTAGGAGGCGGATCTGTGTATGCGCCTGTTGTAAAGATTTCATATTCGTTTTGAAACAGGGATACCTATTTGCGTACACGAATCATAATAATTATAGCACCAGCAAAGAATGCGATGTTTGCCGCCCAGGCGGTGAGAAGAGGATCAACATCGCCGTTATAACCGAAGACGTGGCTTACCTTCATGACGATAAGGTAGACGAAGCAAATGAGCAAGCTGATTCCTAGCTGTATGCTCACACCGCCTCGCTGTTTCATTGCAGAAAATGGTACACCAAAGAGAACCACAATCACCGAAGCAAACGGAAAAGATATCTTACTGTAAAAAGCCACAAGCCATCTTGCCACATTTTGGCCGGCCCGTTGTTGATTCTCAATGAACTGTTGAAGTGAATAGTAATCCATCTCATCAGGTTTTTCCTGTTTCTTGCGTAGATCGTCTGCGTTGAAGTGCAGCCTGCCTGCCGACTGCGTCTCAAACTCTTCCAGCTGTTCATTTCCATCGGAAAACCACCGACGAATCCCTTTGTGAAGGATCCATTGCCGGGCTGTTGTATCCCACGACATGCTGGTGGCGTCGATCCTTCCTACGATCATGGTTAGGTTTGTGTCACTGAAATCCTGTATGCTAATCCGTGTGGCGACATTCCTTCGGTCATCGAAATATCCCACGGAGAGAATTCGCGTCGGGCTATCCTGGACGTAAACGTTCGCTCCGGATCCTGTGATGACATTCTTTCTTAGATAGGTCCTCTCGATCGCAAATTTCTGTTTGTTTGCATATGGGACAACCCATCCGTTGAAGTAGATCGAAGCGGCACTGACAAGAAGAGCAACGGCTAAGTATGGTATCATCGTTCGATACAGACTGATGCCGCTGGACTTCATGGCTGTGAGTTCATTCTGCGTTGCCATTCGTGCCGTAACGAACAGGCTTGCCAGTAACATCGCTACGGGGATGATTAGCTTTATTATTTCGGGTATGAAAAACAGGTAGTACTGGCCGATAATTGGCAGAGTGACTTGTTTATCTATGAAGTCATCCAGCTTCTCCATCGCGTCGATAACCACAAAGACTATCGTTACCGCCACGAGAGAGAAAAGTGCGGTCAGTAAAAACTGTTTGATGATATAACGATCCAAGAGTTTCATACTCGTGTTAAGTCGCTCTGCTGCTCATCTTGCAGTTGCGTCCTCCAGTGCTTAGGAACGAGCCTTTGTAGGGAACTCCAATCGATAACGATCGTCTCACGTCCAATGCGGATGATGAGGTAAATACCCAGGAGGCTCAAAAGAAAATTTGCCGACCACATTCCCCAAAATGGGGATGCAATATTTCTGTCAGCGAGTTTCTCGCCACCGATGAGGAACGCCCAATAAAGGACAAAAAACCCGAGGCTGAGCGTTGCTGCCATCCCAAACCCGCCGCGGCGCACCATGATACCAAGAGGCACTCCAATCAGCACGAAGACCAGAGCCGCAACCGGTATGGAATACTTCTTATGAATCTCGACCATATATTGGTCGACCTGTTTTTCGACCCACTGGATGCGCGAAAGTTCAGTCTCGACCATCGAGCTCATCGCTCTTGCCTTGGTGAGCACGTTGTTGATTTTTCTGCCCAGTGGCAACCGACGTTGGTTTGACAGAGCAGCATCGGTCTTGCCGCTGAGCTGGCGCTCCATGTCTTCTGTGAGAGTATTTCGAAGCTGTTCTTCCAATTTCTGTTTTGCACGCCGTAAGCTGTCCACAATTTGCTCCATAGCATCAACGCTAAGCTCACGATCTCCTCGCGTGAACGCACCCTCTGCTGAGCGCTGGAAGTCGAAACCTTGGACGTCCATTACTATCCTGTGTGACAGAAATTGAACGCGCCTGTAGGCACTCATCTTCTGGAGCTCAAGTTCGTGTATCTCCCCTTCGTACAGATCCATGATGAGCTTTTTGTAGTCACTGGAGAATGAAATCGTGCCACGCTTGGCCGTGATGACTACATTCGTGTTGGGATTGGTGTAGTCGTAGAGTGTCACTCCCTCAAGATCATTGGTCTCTTCGAATGTCTTTCGCACCAGGATGCTGTACCCCGATATGTCCTGCGAGAACAGACCGGCCACCAAGTTCAGAGTGGGTTTTTTGCGTCTGATGTCGATGCCCAGCGACTTGGCCTTATGGTTTGCTTCTGGCAGAACGTGATTATTGAACAACACCAACAAGAATGCGATCACGCTCGCGGCGACAAGTACCGGAGCGATCATCCGGTAGGTACTCATGCCGCTTGCTCTCATCGCGGTGATCTCATTACTTGAGGAGAGTTCGCCAAACGCCATCAGCGTCGAGACGAGAACAGACATTGGTACAGCCAGGACGACCATCCATGCAAGATTGAGTCCAATCAGTTCTATAATAACCCAGGCCGTGAGTCCCTTCCCCACTAAATGATCAATGAACCTCATGATGAAATGTAATAGGAAGAGAAACATGAGCGTGAAGAAAGAAAACAGGAAAGGTCCTACAAGGGCGCGAAGCAAATAGCGAGGAAGCAATAGGTGTTGGAGCATTACTCTGAAAGTCATGCATTAATATACCTTGCTGGGTCGTTTTTTCCAACAAAGTTGCTGAGATAGCGGCATCCCTGAGAGAAATGGAGCGTGTCATTGCTTGATTTTTTGGTGGCTTTTGGGTAGGTTTTGTTATTGAGTGAAACCTCAGTTTTCGATGTAAAGAGGAGTTGCCATATCGATTCAGCTTGTTAATGTTTGGAAGATGGTGTGCTTGTCTTCCGGTCAGTTTCTGATGGGGTTCTGACCCACGGAACAAGCAGCATCGAACGACGGCGCTAGGTACGCAATCATTGTGTGTGCTTAGGCTGACTTTCAAGACATAGAGAATCGAATTGGACTCCTTTTTGTACAATATACGGTTGTATCTGCGTTTCCACCTTGTCGAAGCAGTTCTTTTTCTTGCTGCGTCACTGGTTGCTGCCTTTCTACTTCTCTCCCCCAAGACACTAGTAGGATCAAATCTTCCGCAACTAGAAGCCGGCTTCGGTTCGTTGCCGACTGCGACTGATGACTCCACAGGGGTCCAGGAAAAATTTCTCCTTGAGGATCCCGATGCACTCCCGTCCGATAGTATCCAAAGCAAGAAAGAAGAGGATCAAGAAAGCCTCGGGCTCGGTGCTACGGGTGACGATTCATTAGGCATTGGAGTGGATACAACAGCCGTGGCGGCTGTGAGTGACACAGGCTACGTTGTGTATCTTGATTCCACAGCACGGCTGGCACACTTTCACTACGTTCGAAGAGATCAGCCGTACGTGGAACCGTTCCCCGACAGGACTCATCCACTGTTTGCGACCAGAAGGTCTTCAGGCTATCGGCGACACTCCGCATTTGATTCCAGCGGAACCATGATGCAGTTCAGGGAAACCATTAGTGATCAAGATGTTAAGATCGCACTACGACTGCCGTTACGGGATTACATAAAGAGGCGGCGGGCCTATGAATTCCGCAACATCCTTGCCAAGGAGGCGCGAAAGCCTAGAAAACTTGCAGCCAAAGACGATCTCGGTGAACTACTGACTGATATCACTCAGATTCAGATACCAGTTCCTCCTAACCCCATATTCAGTATTTTTGGCAAGCCCCAAATCCAACTCAACATCAGCGGAGCCGTTGATATAAAGGCAGGCTTCAGGAGTACGAAATCCGATCAGATTCAAGTCTCCGCACTTGATCAAACCAGAAATGAGCCGGACTTCAGCCAGGAAGTGCAGGTTAATGTCAATGGGACGATTGGCGACAAGTTGAATATTCTCGCCGACTGGAACACGCAGCGAACGTTTGAGTACGAAAACCAGTTGAAGATAAAGTATACCGGATATGAAGACGAGATAGTGCAAAGTATTGAGGCAGGAAACGTGTCTCTTCGAACACCCTCATCGTTCATTGGTAGTAGCCAGGCTCTTTTTGGAGTGAAGGCGAGGTTCCAGACAGGACCACTGACTTTGACCACTCTGGCCTCACAAAAGAAAGGGGAGATAAAGGAAGTCACCGTGACGGGTGGTGCTCAGCAAAGAGAATTCAGGATTTTTGCCCACAACTATGCGACAAACAATTTCTTTGTAGATGTACTGTACCGACAATTCTACGCTGATTACTATACGAATGATCCCCCTATAGTCAATGCGGATCTCCAGATAATTGAGGAAGAGGTTTGGGTGCAGCTTTTGGGAACCAACCCCGATGACGTTGCTAAATCTCGTCAGGGTGTTGCGTTTATAGATCTTCCAGAGAGGGCAGCGGGCTACGATTCGACACTTCGAGGATCTTCAGACATTGCGGGCAGAATCGAAACGGCAAGGTTTGTGAGGCTTGAAAGAGGCCAATATGAGCTGGCTGGGAATGGCTACCTGGGGGTGCTGTCTCTCAACACCAACGTCCAGGATCAACAAATAATTGGCATTGCGTATAATCGGGCAGACGGGACTCAATTTGGCGAGTTCGCTAGGGATCTGGGGCTAGACAGCGCTGGGCTTGCCACAACCATAATCTTGAAGATGGTTAAGCCAAGAAATCTCAATGCCAATGCCAGGCTATACACCGTCGCCTGGGACCAAATGCTTAAGAACATCTACTCCATTGGCGGCAGGAACATTAAGAAAGAGGGATTCACTCTGGACATTTACAGAACCGTCCCCGGCTTTGAAGATGAGAATAGCATTATTAATGAACGCCTCCTCCGCATCCTTGGTCTCGACAATTATGATGATCAAGGCACATTTTTACCGACAGGCGATGGTCAATTTGATTTCCGGCCTTCTCTGACTATTAATCAAGCACGTGCAGAGATTATCTTTCCGACCCTTAGGCCATTTGACCGTGGGATATTCGAGTACTTTGAGAACTTAGGGGAAACTCTTTCCGATACCTCCGAGTTCCTCTTTCCTGAGGTGTACGATACAACGAAAACAGGTGCTCAAAACAGTACGCGGAACAAGTACACGATTAGAGGTGTGGCCACAGGTGAGTCAACCTCGAAGTACTCGCTCGGATTCAACGTCGTCGAGGGGAGTGTGCAGGTTCTTCTCAACGGTGTGGCACTGTCACCAAACATTGACTACACGGTCGACTACATTGTCGGTGAAATAGTTATTAGGAACGCCCAAGCGCTGGTGCCAGGGGCAAACTTGCAGATCAAGTATGAGCAGAATGATCTCTTCCAGCTTGCTTCAAAGACTCTTCTGGGTGCACGCGGAGATCTAGCAATATCTCCAAGAACAAAATTTGGGTTCACATTTATGAACCTAAATCAGGAAACGCTGAGTGACAAAGTGCGATTGGGTGAGGAACCAAACAGCAATTCCATATTCGGCATCGACGGTTCGACCAGCTTCGAGCTTCCATTTCTTACAAAGGCAATCGACGGGCTGCCGATGTTGCAAACGCGTGAAGGCTCGGAGATGAAACTGAGTGGCGAAGCCGCTTACATGCTTCCCGATCCGAACACGAAGAAGAGCACCATTCCAAGCGATGGCGGCGAGGGCATTGCTTATATTGATGATTTTGAGGGTTCCCGGCGCACCATACCCTTCGGTATCAGCTATTCACAGTGGAGGCAGGCAAGTCCACCAGCAGATACCGCTTCATTTCCTTCAGGCACGCCTGACACAACGAAAATGTTCTCGAAAGGGAAGATGATCTGGTTCAATAGACTTCCCACGGACGTAAGGCTGACGGATGTTTTTCCGAGGAAGCTGCCTGGAAGTGCCGCAAATGATCAGATCACAGTGCTGGACTTCCAGTATTTTCCAACAGCCCGCGGGCAATTTAACTACAGCCTGAATCTTGACACTACGTTGAATTCGCAGAGGAACTGGGGCGGTGTTATGAAGACCATCTCAATTTCGGCGATAAACCTCATTAATGAAAACATCAATTTCATAGAAATATGGATGCAGGTTAACAATGCGCCGGCTGACTCCTCTGCAAAGCTGATCATTGATCTTGGTGCGATCAGCGAAGACGTGATTCCTAATCGCAGACTTAATTCTGAAGACCTCGTGATAAGTTCAAGCCCCAATGGTACTCTGCAAACAGGAGAAGACGTTGGCCTTGATATGTTAACCGATGCACAGGAATTCGCGTCGTACCCTTCTTTAGGATCTGATCCGAGCGGCGACAATTTCTTTTTTCAAAGCGGCTCTCTCGATTTTTCGGCTATCAACGGAACTGAAAACAGCTTGGCGGGACCCGCTGGCCGGATACCCGATACTGAAGATCTGAATTCAAATGGTATCGTGGATCTTATAAACCAATATTTTCAATATGAGCTCCTGTTGGACACCGTTCGCGCTAGGAACCCGAACATAGTTGGCGGAGGGAATAAGGGGTGGTACCAGTTTAGAATTCCTATACGAGAATATACCCGAACAGTCGGTTCGCCAAATTTTGAAAACATCGAATACGTCCGAGTGTTCTTCCGTAATGCAACCGACGTGA
This sequence comes from Ignavibacteria bacterium, assembly GCA_027295705.1. Taxonomy (GTDB): domain Bacteria; phylum Bacteroidota; class Ignavibacteria; order UBA10030; family UBA6906; genus JAPUKJ01. The sequence continues at coordinate 19,137 of JAPUKJ010000035.1, forward strand.
TTGCTGTACGCATTGCTGATTTCAGTCTGGTAGGGAATCAGTGGCAGGAATTGCGCAAACAGGACACCACATTTGTTGTGAGTGTAGTGAGCATAGAAGATAACCCGGAGTACCAGAGTCCTCCAGGCGTTATTCGAGAGAGAGATAAGACGAGACCGGATGAACAGGTGTTTGCAAACGAGCAGTCTTTGGCACTTTTTTTAAACGGAATCGAGGACGGCAAATCAGGTCAAGCAGTGAAGTATTACACCTTCAGGCCACTTGATTTGTTTAATTACAGAACGATGAAGATGTTCGTATATGGTGACGACAGTTTCGAATACATCGATGAGAGTAATTACGATGCTGAGTTGTTTTTCCGTTTTGGCCTTGACACCTTGAACTTCTATGAATATAGGGCACCTGTTCGCAGGGGATGGGACCCCCAGAACGAAGTTGTTATCAATTTCTCGGAGCTGACTGCCATCAAGCAAGGACGTGACTCCACAAACGTGATTTCGGATCCTAACCCTGTAAGTGGTGGTCCCCCCGGTTCATTTTACCGCGTGCTTGGCAATCCTTCGGTTACGCAGGTACGATTTCTTGCCATTGGTGTCGGAAATCCTGCCGGGAGAGGTACCAGCCAACCGCTTCAGGGCGATGTATGGGTCAATGAGTTACGCCTTACCTCGGTGGATGATTCACCTGGATGGGCCTACCGGTTCGACACCCAATTGAAACTGGCCGACCTTGCTGCAGTTTCTTTCAACTATTCTAAGGTCGATCCAAACTTCCACACACTTGAGCGGCGCTTTGGCTCCCGGCAAACTGGAATTAACTGGGGATTAAGCGCTAATATGCAGCTGCAAAAGTTCTTTCCTGACAGTTGGGTTGGCACATCATTGCCTGTCTCCTATTCACATACAGTAAGTTTTATCACCCCCAAGTATCTTCCGAATTCTGATGTGCTTGTTTCGGGGGCAGCCGAACAACAACGTGCGCAAGCGCTCAGCGAAGGCCGCTCTCAGGCTAAGGCTGATGCGGAAGCCTCTCAGATAATAACCCAATCTGAGACGTACAAAGTTACAGACACGTATGCCGCCCCAAACTTCCGGCTAGGTCTTCCTTCTCAGGCGTGGTACATCCGGGACACGTTCAATAAGTTGACCTTCGGCTTTAGTTACACACGATCAAGGGAGCGGAGCCCTGCGGTTGCCAGGCGGCTCGCGTGGTCCTGGAATGCGAAAATTTCCTACGCGCTCACACTGCCAACCGATTATTATTTTACACCATTTGCGAACCTTCTTGATGGGTTGTGGTTCCTTGACGAATACAAGGATATGAAGATCTATTATGCCCCATCCAACTTCACGTGGTCGTTGAGCACGAGACGTTCCCGAAATGTTTCCTTACAGCGTGCACGTGGATCCCAGGAGACAATCACTCGAAACTTTACAGCGTCTCGTCAGTTTGGCTTCGGTTGGAAACTTAGCGAAGGAGGCCTCACAAATCTTTCCGGGAATTACAATCTCAACATTGAATCAAGCTTATTGGATTTCGAGACTGATCGCTTTGGAAACCAGCGTTCGTTCTCACAGATCCTCAGCGACATCTTCTTTGGGGATAAGCTCATAAAGTTTGGAAACGACACTCGCTACGCGCAGCGAAACCAATTCAACATGAAGCCGAACATCCCCAACATTTTTGACATCAAAAAGTATTTGGACTTGTCCTTTAGCTACAGCGTGGACTATTCATGGCAGAACACGTTGACGAGTGGTGACGTCGGAAAATCGGCGAGTTTTAACAACAACATTAGCTTTTCAACCAACCTCAAGCTCAAGCAGCTGATAGATCCGCTGTTTGGCGAAGCGTCCAGCAGCGCTGCACCCCCGCAGGCACGGGGTCGTAGAGGTGGAGCCGTAAGGCAAGAGGAACGGATGGAAGATTCAACCCTGGTTGCAGATACGAGTGGGGTGGAAGGTAGATCGGCGGTTGGAAGAACGCTGGACCAACTTAAGAATCTTTTGAAAGTGTTTATCAAAGTGCCATTTCTTGACTACGACAATATCAATGTTACGTTCACGCAGACGAACACCGCAACGAACAGTGGCGTCGTGGGAAGAACAGGGTTCGTCAACTTCTGGGGACGCGTGCCGTTCTTCCAGGACCACGATCCAAGGCATGGACCTTCTCGGCTTTACCAGCTAGGGTTGATTTCCGATCCCAGTGGTCGCCTCACAAATTTTGGGACAAGGTCAAAATTTCCCTTCTTCGGTTGGGATGTGGAACCCGGTATCCGTGCGGCAAGTACTCCAGAGATTCGTGCAAATCTCAGGAATACCTACCGACAGACCAACCGGCTGGCGTTCAAAACCTCTAGATCTCTGTGGGAAGGGGCAAGGTTAGATTTGAACTGGAACATCGGATGGGGATTTAGCAGGAATCAAAGTCTGACAACAGACTCACTTGGGATTCCTACTATTACTACTTCAACCTCAGATGGGAGCATCGATCGGTCGTTTCTCACGTTTCCTGACTTCCTCTTCCTTGGACTCTTCAAGAGCAGCTTTAAAGATGTGAGTAAGAAATACGCCGAACTGAAAGCCAACCGCGATGACACTAAGACTGATGAAGAGAAACTCACTCAGGCTTTTGAAGAAGGCTTTGAGGCGCTTCCGCTTTTCAGCAAGTTGTTCGGACAGTTCTATCCTCGAGTGAACTGGAGTCTCCGCTGGGATGGACTGGAGAAGCTGTCCATGTTTTCAGGATTTGTGAGCAGACTGTCGCTGGATCACTCGTACAATGCAAATTACACTCGAAAATTCCGCCACCTTCCTGGAGATGGCGGAGAGGTAACGGATGGCCAATCGGTGCGCTATGGCTTTGCACCCCTCGTAGGGTTGAACTTCACCTTCAAAGAATTGCTCAAAGGCAATTTTGGAGCGAATCTTCGCTATAACACTAACACGTCCTATGATCTTGCGACCTCGTCAAGAAATATTATTGAAACCCTCGCGCAGGAAATCTCGTTCACGGCCTCATACAGTCGTAAGGGATTTGAAATTCCTTTCTTTGGCCTTTCGCTCAGCAATGACCTTGATATCAGTGCTTCGTACTCGGTGACGAAGAATTCGCGAAAAACGTTTGAAGTGGCTAAACTCGATCAGAATATTGAAGGGACTCCTCTCGAAGGATCGACACGAACTGTTCTCGAACCCCGCATTAAGTACGTGCTCAGTCTCCGTGTGACTGCTTCGATCTACTACAGATACACGAAGATTGCTCCAGACGATGCTGGCTCCCGCATCCCTGGTAGCACAATCAATGAAGCAGGCCTCGATATTCATATTGCGATTCAGTAGCTTTCTTGGAACTTAGCGATCCTGTTATTGCGAATGGTTGTCTGACGGCAAGTTGATTATCAGTGCTGAAATGGTTATAATTTTTCAGAATCCAAAAGATTGTTGAAACGCATGGATGAGTTGAAGGGAAAAATATTGTGGGTTGACGATGAGATAGATCTCTTTCGTCCACACATCAGGTTTCTAAAGGAAAAGGGTTACTCTGTCGATACCGCAACCAACGGCGAAGACGCCATTGCCATGGTAAGGCACAACGGCTTTGATTTGGTCTTCCTCGACGAGATGATGGCAGGTTTGGGGGGACTGCGGACTCTCGCTGAGATCAAGGATATTCGACCGAATCTTCCAGTGGTGATGGTTACGAAGAATGAGGAAGAATCGTTGATGGAAGAGGCGATCGGCGTAAAGATCAGCGACTACCTTATTAAACCTGTTAATCCCAGCCAGGTGTTGATAGCATGCAAGAAGTTCCTCGAAGGTAAGAGGATCACAGGCGCCGCAGTTTCCAAGGACTATATACAGGAGTTCAATGCTATTTCCGTTGCTTTGATGAATGACCTTGACTATAAGCAATGGATCGACATTTACACGAAGTTGGTAGAGTGGGATATTGAGTTGGATCAACATCCTGAGCTTGGGCTCAAACAGACCTTGGTTGATCAGACTCGCGAGTGCAATCTGGCGTTTGGAAAGTACGTTGAAAAGAACTATCGCAATTGGGTTGAGCAAACAGCTAACAGGCCTGCGTTGTCCTTGGAGGTGGTAGATCGCTTTTTGATCCCTCATCTCCAGGGAAACAAATCGGTGATTCTCTTTGTCATCGATTGTTTGCGACTCGATCAATGGCTGGTCATGGAGAGTCTTCTCCATGAATATTATTTGATTTCAAAAGATTACTATTTCAGCATTCTGCCGACGGCTACTCCATACTCTAGAAACGCAATCTTCAGCGGTTTATATCCGAGCGACGTCGAGATCCGCTTTCCCGATCTATGGAAAAAAAGCGAAGATGACGAGCATAGCCGCAACAGATACGAGAGACAGTTTTTGGAAAAGCTACTCGAGCGAAGGAAAATCAGTTTGAAGCCTGAACCGAAATACGTTAAGATCCTGGACGCTGAATTTGGCCGTAGCATTGAGAAGAACATCAATTCATATGCGCAAACAAAGCTTACCTCGATTGTGGTGAACTTTGTAGATATGCTGGCACACGGCAGATCTGATTCGACCTTGCTGAAGGAGATCGCTCCCGATGAATCAGCCTATCGCTCACTGACAAACTCCTGGTTTGTTCACTCATCGCTCTTTGGAATGCTCAGGACGTTGTCAAAGAACAAGAATGTTACGGTTCTTCTCACAACGGACCACGGAAGCATCAGATGTCTGCGCGGGTCAAAAGTGCTTGGAGATCGGGAGGCTTCGACTAATCTGCGTTACAAGTATGGGCGGAACCTGAAAAGCGAACAGAAAGCAGCGATCTTTGTAAAGAACCCATTAGAATTCAAACTGCCGATGCGTGGCGTTGCGATCAATTATATTATTGCTAAGGAAGACTACTACTTTGTCTACCCTACAGATTACCACAAGTACTTGAATCAATACCGCGACAGCTTTCAGCATGGTGGCGTGTCCATGGAGGAAATGATCCTCCCGGTTGTGAGACTCGAACCTCTTGGATGAGATCCTTCGTTACGAGATGCCGGCAAGAAACCATTGACCTTGGCAAGTGGTTTGCAGCATCATTGAAGCAGGGTGATGTTGTGGCGATATGCGGCAATCTTGGAAGCGGCAAAACGCAATTTGCGAAAGGAGTATGTGAGGGGTTGGGGGTGCGAGCTCATGTCACAAGTCCCACCTTTACATTTGTCAACGAATTTGTCGCACCGGTGGGAGACGTGGTACACATTGATCTCTATCGTGTTGGCTCAGCGGCAGAGTTGGTGGAGTTGGGCATCGAGGAATATTTCAATCAGCGAACCATCTGCCTGATTGAATGGGCTGAGAAAATACTGAACCGTCTTCCCCAATTGTATCATCTCGTGAAGATTTCGCACGGCACTGATGAGGAAGAACGGAAGATTGAGATCCAGCAGGTGCAAGAGGCTCCAGCGTGACCATTCTCGGCATCGAGACCGCAACAAGTGTCTGCGGAGCCGCTATCGTTCACAACGGGAGGGTGATTCAAGAATGTTTTCTAGATCACCCTTATCTGCATGCTGAAAAGCTTATAACACTCATCAATGAAGCGCTCCTCCGAACTCGACTTGGATTGCGAGACATTGATGGTGTCGCTGTTTCTATCGGGCCAGGATCATTCACGGGTTTAAGGATTGGCCTCAGCGTGGCTAAAGGACTAGTATACGGAACTGGGAAACCACTTATTGCGGTCTCCACACTACATGCATTAGCGAAGAAAACAGTTGATGCAGGCGTCGTAAAGCTACCTGGATTTGTTCTTGCTGCTTTGGATGCGCGACGGGAGGAAGTATTTTGTCAGCTTTACAGCGTTAATGATGTCGGCATTGAGCCCGAATGGGAGGAAAGGAATATGACCGTCAATGACATCCTGATAGAGCTTGGCCCTCGAGCCGTAACGGTAACAGGCAATGCAAGTGCAAGAATATCCAAAGCAAGAAACGGAGGATTTCGTTTACGAAAGGCTAATATTGAGTTTGTCTCTAGCGATATTGCGAAGTGTAGTGCAGCCACCGTGGCTCTCACAGGCGAGGGATTCCTTGCTCAGGGGAAAAGTGACGATCCGGTAACGCTCGAACCGCATTATCTCAAAGATTTTTTCACCAAGGCAGGTTAGCATTCCACACAAGAGATTCGAATGTCCTGGTTTAGGAGGTCAAGAGAAAATATTGCACCTGAGACGCAGAAAAAAGAAATCCCTGAAGGGATGTGGACAAAGTGTGCCCAGTGTGGAGAGATGATCCATAAAACGGAGCTAGAGCAGAACTCTTACACGTGCAGTAAGTGTAATGCCCATTTTAGGATCGGAAGCAAGGAGTACATCGAGATCCTGCTTGACTCAAACTCGTTCAATGAGTATGACCGTAAGTTGCGCTCTACCGACCCACTGAGATTTACTGACACGAAGCACTATCGCGACCGGATACCTGAGGCCATAAAAAAGACGAAGTTGTACGATGCCGTTCGGTGGGGAACAGGGACGATTGACAAGCGACCTGTTGTGTTTGCTGGGATGGATTTCTCCTTCATCGGCGGAAGCATGGGTTCAGTTGTCGGCGAAAAGGTCGGGCGATCGATCGATAAATCTTTGAAATCAAAGTCGTCTTTGCTTGTGGTTTCTTCAAGTGGAGGTGCGCGCATGATGGAGGGAGCACTCTCGCTCATGCAAATGGCGAAGACCAGTGCGAAGTTAGGACGACTCAGCGACGCTCGTATTCCGTTCATATCGGTGCTTACTGACCCGACGACTGGCGGCGTGACTGCAAGTTATGCAATGTTGGGGGACATCAATATAGCTGAGCCCGGTGCTCTCATTGGATTTGCAGGGCCGCGAGTGATCAAGCAAACGATCGGAAAGGACCTGCCGCCAGGATTCCAGCGGTCGGAATTTCTTCTGGAACATGGCTTTCTGGATATGGTTGTTCATCGAAAGGACCTTAGGAACACAATTTCTCAGTTGCTTTCCCTTCTCACTTCCTGATCAACTCTCAAAGCATCGTACGCATTTCGGTACAAGTATTTTGTGCTCCTAACTATCCTAAGACAATAACATTGCTCGAAAAAACTGCTCGCTAGGCAAGTATGGTAGCCATCATTCAGGATGTCTCCGAAATGCAACGCGCTGCTGAGAGCTTGCGCACAGCCGGTAAGCGGATTGGCATCGTACCCACTATGGGATATCTTCACGAGGGGCACCTCAGTCTGATCCGTACAGCGAAGCACCATGCCGATGTGGTGGTCACCACCATCTTCGTGAATCCTAAACAGTTTGGTCCAGCGGAAGACTATGAACGCTACCCTCGCGATCTGAGCAACGATTCTTTGCTTGCGTCTTCTGCTGGAACCGATTACATCTTTGCACCAGAAAGCAAGTCAATGTATCCCAATGAGTACCTCACGGACGTACACATTGAACGGTACAGTTCTATTCTCGAAGGGAGATCTCGTCCTGGACATTTCCAAGGAGTTGCCACTGTTGTAACCAAGCTTCTTAACATCACAAAGCCTCACGTTGCCGTTTTCGGACAGAAGGATGCTCAACAAGCTGTGGTTATACGTCAAATGCTCCGTGACCTCAACTACGACATTGAACTTGTCATTGCACCGACTGTACGGGAGGCGGACGGCCTTGCATTAAGCTCCAGGAATTCCTATCTGTCGACAGAAGAGCGTAAACAGGCCCCGGTGTTGTTCCAATCGCTGAATCTTGCTGAGCAACGGGTGCGAGAAGGAGTACGTGTAAGTGTTCGCATTATCAACGAAATGTCCGAATTCATCACTAATCGTTCCGCAGGGGTAATCGATTATATCTCTATTGCCGATAGCAACACGCTGGAGGAGTTGTCAGCGATTGAGGGTCAACGCTCGGTTTTGATTTCCCTTGCCGTTCGATTTGGTGCAACGCGACTCATTGACAATCAAATAGTGAAAGTCTAACTCAAGCATGGATAAGAATCTTGCCGTTGTTATTATGGCCGCCGGGAAGGGAACAAGAATGAACAATCCGGAATTGGCTAAAGTAATGTACACGATCAATGAGAGGCCCATGATTGATTATGTCGTCGATCTCGCTCTCCAACTCAATTCGTCTAAGACAATTGTTATCGTTGGCTGGCAAAAAGATGCAGTCATTCAGCATCTCAATCGCACCTACAAACAGGTTGTTTTTGTCGAACAAACTCCACAGTTGGGAACTGGCCACGCTGTGATGCAGGCTAGAGAGGGGTTGAATGGATTCACAGGCGATGTCCTAGTTCTCTCGGGTGATGTGCCTCTACTATCCTACGATACCGTCCGGCGTCTTGTTGACCATCACAGGTCAACACATGTGACAGCTACCGTGCTGACGGCTGAACTTGACGACGCAACTTGGTACGGACGGATCATTCGGAGTAACAACGGAGATATACTAGGCATCGTCGAACACAAAGATGCAACACAGGAACAGCGAAAAATAGGTGAAATTAATACAGGTATTTATGTATTTAATACGATGCAACTCTTCGACGGTCTAGTGCACATAAGACCATCCAACAAGCAGAAGGAGTATTATCTAACTGACGTTGTTCAATATTTCCGGCAAGCTGGACTGACTTTGCGTGCCGTTGCAGCCAGAAACCCGGATGAAGTACTTGGCATTAACACACCACAACAGCTTGATGAAGCGCGGGCTTTTGTGTCCCGAAGTCGATAGTTGACAATATACCTTGTTTTGTGTATCATTTCTTTAGGTCATCCAACCGCCTAGACCAATTATAGAGGAGTGTGGAATGAGACGAGTTATCATGCTTGCTGGCGTGCTGGTTCTCCTGAGTGCAGCGCTTGCGACTGCACAATTTAAGTCGCAGGTGGAAGAGCAGCCGCGAGTGTCCGACGGATTGATTCATCAGTCTCTCCCCTCGTTCTTGCTCGGTTGGTTTAACCCTGAAAACTTTCACATGCGTCATTCGTTCAGCTTTTCATACCAGACTGTAGGAGGGAAAGGGCTGTCACTGGGAACATACACCAACAGCATGTTGTATCAATTTGCAGATAATCTTAGTGCGCGAGCAGACGTCAGCCTTAGTTATTCACCGTACAATTCGTTCAGTACGGTTAGTAGGAAAGACGATCTTAGTTCGATCTATCTCAGCCGGGCACAGGTCAACTATAAGCCTTGGGAGAACATGCTCGTCCAATTTCAATATAGAAGTACACCTTATAGTCCCTACTACTATTCTCCTTTCTACAACCCTTGGTATAGGGAGAACGGATTTTGAACGAAGGGAAGAGCTGACGAGACGTTGTGTTTCACATGACCGGGTTCACTTCAAGCTTCCTGTCGGAGTGAAACTCGGTTTTTAGTTAGTGTTGCAAAGCCGACAATGCTAGGTTGCTGTTCGTGTGCAGCCGTAGATGAAAGAACCAAAGCCTTCAAGGGAATCGATTTCAATCGCTTCGTTAAAAAAAGACCCGCGGAATCTCGTTCTAGACATTCTCATAGCCTCTCTAGTTGTTCTCGTCGGATACCTCTCATACTCTCTTCTTGAGCGTCACTTCGTACACCCGCCGGTTGATTCAGGACGATCCGGCGGTGCGCCCGGAGAGATCATTCAGATTGACGTACTCAATGGATGTGGTGCATCGGGCATGGCATCGATTTTCACTGACTACCTGCGTGCGCGTGGATACGATGTTGTGGAAATACGCAATTACAAGACGTTCGATATGGAGGAGTCGCTTGTTATCGACAGGACAGGCAACTTAAAGAACGCCCAAAAAGTTGCCTATGCACTAGGTGTTAGAAAGGAGAACATCGTACAGCAAATTAATCCTGATTACTACGTGGATGTGTCGGTTGTAATTGGTAAGGACTATACTTCACTGGAACCATCGCATTGAGGAGAATGCATTGAGATCCTCAACGCTTGCAAAGAGGATAGCTCGGCTGACGCTCACAAAAAAAGGTCACAATGTGATTATTATGGATTTGCGCGCGCTAACGCCAATGGCAGACTTTTTTGTTATTTGTTCAGCCGAATCTGATGTACAAATGAAAGCGATTGCAGATGGAGTGGAGGAAGGATTGGAAAAACTAGCCTCCTTCCCGTGGCACAAAGAATCAGGCAGTGCCAATTGGATTTTGCTTGATTATGTTGATGTAGTCCTTCATGTTTTTCACAAAAACATCCGATCCTTTTACAGTCTGGAGAGACTGTGGGGAGATGCAAAGTTTACGTATGTATCTGAGGATGGTACACTTGCAACTCGGCGCTCGCTCCAAACTTCCCGTTCCGCCCGAAAAAGAATACCCGCCCGAAAAACAGCTTCATGAAAAAATATCTGCGCGAAAAAATCATCTCTTCCCTCACGTCCTTGGGGATTGGATTAGAAGTACCAGTGGTTGTGGAGAGGCCCCGCCAACCAGAACACGGTGATCTTACGTGCAATATCGCGATGGTGCTGGCAAAGGGTACGGCGAGAAACCCTCGTCATGTCGCCAAAGAGATTCTTCAACACATGGAACTTGATCCGTTACTAATCGAGGAGGCTGAAACTGCGGGACCTGGTTTTATTAACTTCAAGTTTACAGAGAGGTTCTATCGTCACAAGCTGAAAGAGCTGCTGATAGCAGGAAACGAATTCGGCCGATCTAACATTGGCGAAGGGAAGAAAGCACAAGTTGAATTTGTTAGTGCCAATCCTACAGGTCCCTTGACAGTTGGTCATGGGAGAAACGCCGTATTTGGCGATGCCGTTGCTAATCTTCTTGAATGGGTCGGTTATGATGTTGCCCGGGAGTACTACTTTAATAATGCAGGGCGCCAAATGCGCGTGCTTGGCGATTCCGTGAAACTCCGATACCTTGAGTTACTTGGTCACCATGTTGAGTTTCCCGAGAGCTATTATCAGGGTGATTACATACGGGAGATTGCTCGTCACGTTCTTGAGGAGCATGCCGATGGGCTTCGAGACGAACGGCCCGAGGGCAAATTCAAGGAACAAGCGGAACGCGAGATTTTTGATGGCATAAGAAAAACACTGAGAACATTACGTATAGAGTTCCAATCTTATTTCAATGAGAATTCTTTATATGAGGATGGCAAAATAGATGAAGTGATTGAGGAATTGCGTAGCAAGCATTTCCTGTATGAAAGTGAAGGCGCGCTTTGGTTTAAGGCCTCTGTATTTGGAGGAGAGAAAGACAAGGTAATTGTCAAGAGTAGCGGTGAGCCCACATATCGACTTCCGGACA
>JAPUKJ010000036.1 GCA_027295705.1 Ignavibacteria bacterium
TGAAAGAACCTATTGAACTTGAGTATCGCTTCCTCTCTGCATTCTCCCAAGCAATTCGCCTACCAAGGTGTCTACTAACTGTTAGGCCAAACGCTAAGCATCCCTATTCGCATAGCTCAAACTCTGAGTAGAACGTCACCCCTCAGTCCATCAAATAATCTAACCGTGACAATCAGACAAAAATCAATTTAGACGATGTCTGCAAAAATGTTTCATCAGCAACATAAGCTGCTAACCTAGCGAGATTCATCGACACTTCTTATTCCGGGTGCTTCTTGTGTTCCGCCCTCGGTTGCAGAAAGCGAGCACGAAGCAATGATTATGGCTGCAGTAGCGATGGCCGCTGTCTCTGTCCTCAGGCGTGTGTTTCCCAAACTGACTGAAGCAAATCCAGCCTCCAATGCTGCTTCAATCTCTTTATCAGTGAATCCCCCTTCTGGGCCAAAGCAGACCACGACAGAAGCGTTCTTCTGATTCCGTAACAGGTGAGTTAATGTTGGTCTCTCTGTTTTCTCGTGCGGAATGAGTCTGAGGCTGTCTGGCTTTGTTTCGGTGATGAAGTTTTTGAAAGACGTGAGTTCATGTACGGTCGGCAGCACACAGCGGCCAGACTGTTTCATTGCAGCGAGCGCCAGCTTCTGCCAGCGGTCTGCCCTTCTATGTTGGGGAATGGTGCGTTCTGTAATCAGCGGTACGATCGCACTCACGCCAAGCTCTGTTGACTTCTCGACGAGGAAGTCAAACCTCGATGAATTCTTGAGAACACCTGCTGCAAGTGTTACGTCGAGATCAGGTTCGTTAAGCCGGCTGTGGTGCGTGTGAATTGCACAACGGGCAGTCCGCTTGCTTATTTCCGAAATGACGGCATCGTATACGTTTCCTTTCCCGTCTACTACACGGATCGTGTCGCCGACCTTCTTCCGCATCACATGTGTTAGGTGGGAATATTCGTCCCCTTCAATAGTGAGCTCTTGGGCCTCTATAAGGTGAGGAGGAGTGTAGAAGTATTCCATCGTCACAATGAAGCGCGGAAGTCGATAATGAACTGTCCCTCGAAGAATTCGTTATACGCGTACTCTAAACGCACAATGGCGCTGTAGGGGAGGAGAAAATGTATTCCACCGCCGTATCCAGATGCAAAGGAGCTGAATGTAAGCGCGTCACCTCGAAACCATGCGACTCCAGCGTCACCGAAGATCGCAAGACTCATACCAAACCGCCACACGGAGAATTCTTCCGGTAGCGGGATGGCTGTGAAGTGAAACGTGCGTGTCTTGATGAGCGGAAATCTCAATTCCAATGTTGTTCCGAACAGGTTTTCGCCTTCGAACACGGTCTTGAAATAACCACGAATGCGCTCCCCGAATCCGAAGTACGCACGGTTATACGTCGGAATGAGGCCTCCTGAAACAATTGTCCCGTGTACTCGACCTGCAAATGTGAGGTTAAGTGGCAGCGGAACAAAGCGGCGGTAGTCCACCCCCCAGCGGGCGAAATTGACATCGCTCTCGCCGAACCCGAGCTTGGTAACTGAAGCGTTGAAAAACTGGCCTCCCGATGGGTACTCACGAAGATCCCGTGAATCGTATGTGTAGTCAAGCCTGGCATAAATATATTCATCTCTGCCAGTTGGAGAGACAGTCCGTTGAGGTCTGTAGTCGTCTATCCCGACAATCTTGTAGCCGAGGTTCAAGCCGACGGTTTCATAGAGGCTGAGGCGTTTGCCAATCGTTGAGTTGATATCATAATGCTTCTCATCAAAGTCTCCGGTTTCGGCCGCGGCGATTTCGCTTTTGTTTCTCACTCGAGTAAAGGAGAGCCTTGCAGCAAAGAAGAGATTGCCCTCTCTGTCCAGAAGAGGATCAAAAAAGGAAAGGGCCAGGGCTGGGTTATACCCAAAGACGATGAACCCAAACAGTTTTTGGTTTCGGCCTCTAAAGTTGCTGTGAAGTAATCCACCGCCGTAAAACGCCTTCTTTGGATCTCCATTTCTAAATCCAAATACAGGGAAAGGTATGATATACCATCGCTCGCTAACGTCAACGAAGAGAAACCGTTGACCTTGCAAGGTATCACAGAATATGTCGACGCGTGTGAACAGGCGGAGGCTGTAAATGCGGTTTCTATCAAATTCAATCGATTCGCTTGTCGCCAGTGACCCAACCTTCAGTGTCATTTCGTCAAGAATGACATAGTCCTTCGTTTTTTCATTTCCCGAGATGATTATCGTGTCGATTATAGCGATGGAGGGATTCGATTGCGCGTCCGAGTCTTTCCGTTGCGCGCTCGCAGTGACGGAAATGACTAGCACCACGGAAAGTAGCGAAATAAGGCTCTTCATCACATTACAATCAGCAAAAAGCCCCTGGGCAAGGGGCTACGATGATAAACGGACTTTTCTTGTTATTCAAGTGGGCCTAGCTCAACATTCAAAGTAAACTCTCGAGTGCTTGGCTGGCCGCCGCTTGTTCGGCTTCTTTTTTGTTCTTGCCGGAACCCGACCCCCTGCATACATTATCCAACGTTACTTCTACAGTGAAAGTTCTATCATGGTCGGGTCCCTTCTCGCTTACAATTGCATATCGCGGAACGCTAAGCCCTTTGGATTGGGCATATTCCAACAGCATACTCTTGTAGTTTTCGTCTGCCGTGATGACCGAGCCTTTCCTTAAGGTCGACATCACCTGCCGTTCAACGAACCGTCTTGCAGCTTCATAGCCACCATCCAAATACATTGCTGCAATTACAGCCTCAAAGGTGTCAGCAACTATAGTGTCAGCTCCCTTGCCTATTGATTGGGCCGCGCTCGTGCTCATCAGAATGAAGTCGGAAAGCTTGATTTCTTTTGCGTAGGCAGCAAGGGCTTTCCTGTTGACCAATCTAGACCGCACTTTTGTGAGTTCACCCTCCTCGGCATCTGGGTAATGGTGATAGAGATACTCAGCTACGATCAGATTAAGAATGGAATCCCCGAAGAACTCCAGCCGCTCGTTGGAATGTCCGGGTTGACTCATTCGCTGAAGGAAGGAACGGTGCAGGAGGGCTTGTACAAACACATCCTGATTGTGAATGGAGTACCCGATCAGGCGCTGGAACTTCTTAATGTTTGTTTTCAGGAGATTTTTTTGTGCCGCCTCCTGATCGTTCGGGTTTATCTCTTCCCGCTTACCGGACAACTTCTTAAAGATCTCCGTAAGCCGAATCATACATCTCTCAATCTTGTATGTACTTTTTGACGAGAAGCGATGCGTTGTGTCCACCAAACCCGAACGTGTTGCTGAGCGCGTAACGCACAGTCTTTTTTACAGTAGCGTTTGGGGTATAGTTTAAATCACATGCAGGGTCAGGAAATTCATAGTTGATTGTTGGAGGGATGGTATCAGTTTTGCAGGCCATGATGGTGGCGATCAACTCCACCGCGCCGGCAGCGCCCAACAAGTGACCGGTCATCGATTTCGTTGAGCTGATGTTCATCTTCTTGGCGTGATCACCAAACGTTCTCTTAATGGCCAGATTTTCACTGATGTCGCCGAGCGGAGTCGATGTACCGTGGACATTAATGTAGTCAATTTCATCAGCTTGGACGCCGGCGTCATTAAGAGCCCGCTTCATCGACCGGATAGCGCCCTCGCCATCCTTAGGGGGCGCGGTGATATGATGTGCATCGGCTGTAAAGCCGATTCCTACAAATTCCGCGTAGATATTTGCACCTCGTTTCCGTGCGTGGTCCAGGCCCTCAAGGATAATCGTACCTCCTCCTTCGCCCATTACAAAACCATCCCGCTTTGCATCAAATGGTCGACTCGCCTTTTCGGGTGCATCGTTACGAGTAGACATTGCTCTCATTGCATTGAATCCTCCCACGCCCATTGGTGTAATTGGTGCTTCTGAGCCGCCGCAGACCATCACATCAGCATCGCCGTACTGAATGATGCGATACGCGTCGCCAATGGCATGTGAGGCGGTTGCACATGCAGAGACAGTCGCGTAGTTGGGACCTTTCAAGCCATGCTTCATGGAAATGTATCCACAGGCAATGTCAGGGATCAACATCGGGATAAAGAACGGACTTATCCTTCTGGGTCCCCCTTTCATATAGTTTGTAAACTGAGCCTCATAGGTAATCATACCGCCAATGCCGGATCCGTAAACCACACCGATCCTGTCAGGATCCATATCCTTCACGGAAAGGCACGAATCACGTAATGCCATGTCTGCAGAAATAACACCGAATTGCGCAAATGGATCCATTCGCTGTGCAGATTTTCGGTCCAAGAAATCTGTTGCCTTGAACCCCTTCACTTCACAGGCAAACCGGGTGTCATAAGCAGATGTGTCAAAATACGTTATAGGTCCCGCACCGCTCTTCCCAGCAATGAGGTTGTTCCAATAGTCCTGGGCGTTAAGACCTAATGGCGTAACGGCACCGACCCCTGTAATAACGACTCTTCGCTTAGTGTTCATAAGAGCTGGGCCCAGATTTTCCTATTAATCATTCGCTCATACCTGTGGTCTACGGCTGATTTCCGACGTCCACAGTGGGTTGTCACGATGTGCGTATCATCATCCTTACATAGAGGGAGTTCCGATCCCCGCAGCACCAACACTATGCAGTCTTTGAATTGATATACTTGATTGCATCACCGACAGTGGAGATTTTTTCCGCATCCTCATCCGGAATTTGGAGATTGAATGACTTTTCAAACTCCATGACGAGTTCAACGGTGTCCAGTGAATCGGCGCCTAGATCATTGGTGAATGAGGCTTCGGGGGTAATCTGACCCTCATCCACGCCGAGTTTGTTGATGATAATCTCCTTTACTTTTGATTCAACATCTGCCATGACGCTGACCTCCTGTTTAGTTAGGAAAGAAGTGAACACGGATACATGCAAACGCTATTTTCACAACTACATAGTCAGGCCACCGTCAACGCAAATCACCTGACCAGTAATATAATTTGCCTCAAAAGAGGCAAGGAACTTCACGACTGCAGCAATCTCATGCGCCTGTGCAGTTCTCTTTAATGGGATCAAATCTGTGAGAGTTTTCTTCTGATGCTCACTCAGCGAGCCTGTCATGTCTGTTTCTACGTAACCCGGGGCGATAGCATTAACTAAAATATTGCGAGATCCTAACTCTTTTGCAACTGACTTGGTGAATCCGATGATACCAGCTTTTGACGCTGCATAATTGGCCTGTCCCGCATTGCCCGTCAAGCCAACCACTGACGTAATATTGATTATTCTGCCTGATTTTTGTCGCATCATTTGGCGGCTGGCAGCCTTCGTGAAGTTGTACACACTTTTCAGATTGTTAGCAAGAACACTATCCCAGTCCTCTTCGCTCATCCTCATCAGTAATCCATCTTTTGTAATGCCAGCATTGTTTACAAGGATGTCAAGCTGGCCACATTCCATCACTACTTTTTCCACTGTCTGGGTCGCCTGATCACTCGAGGATGCATCAGATTGAAATGCTAAGGCTTTCCTTCCTTTTGTTTCCAATTCGCTTGCAAGCTCCTTAGCGGCGGATTCTGAGGTTTTGTATGTGAAGGCGACGAAGGCTCCCGCGTTAGATAAAGCCAATACAATGGCCTTGCCTATACCTCTCGCACCTCCCGTGATCAGCGCAACTTTGCCGTCGAGGGTACTCATCAGCTATCCTTCGAGTCAACTGCAAGAGCAAGTTGTCGTAAGGTTGCATAGTGCTCCTCAATAGTCTTGTAGCCATCCTCGCCAACGAGATGCACAAGCTCTTCTCTGCATGCTTCGAATAGTGGAACTTGAAAATCCCTGTCTGCGGAACAGCATGGTTGCTCCCCCTGAAGCAATTGGTCAAAACCAATGACCATATTGGAGATCTCAACAGGAAACAAGATACAATACAACGGTTTCCATGTCCATTTATGCAAGCCTTCTCCGATGGCGGCGACTTGTAGCGAGCAGCGGCCGAGCTTATCGAGAAACGCGCACTTGTTATTGACCTCGCGCGTACCGACACAGTATCCCGACGCGAAGTCGTTATCCTCGTTGTCGAAAATCTCAAACCACGCGGATTCAACGGTCGTTTGAGTCTCGTCCATGTACTTCTTGATGATCTCTTTATTTTCGATGATCTTGTCTCGCTCCATTATGTCGGCGTAGACGCCGCCTTCGCAGCATGTAGATGTACATGTGCAAGGACCGCCTCCTAGAGGAAAGCCCTTTTCGAAGAAGTCTGGTGATATTGAATACTGTTTCACGCGCAAGTATTTCTGATCTTTAGTCACACGCTATGCTTGTGCGATTTGTGGTCGATGTATTTGTCGAAACCTGAGACTTCAACACTTGGTTCGGTGCGCCTCACAAGTCCTTGTAATACCTTTCCGGGGCCAATTTCATAGAACCTGGAGGCACCATCGCGTGCCATGCTTTTCACTGTCTGCTCCCATCGTACAGGGTTTGTCATCTGGCGTAACAACGAATCCCTAATGTCGGATCCTCTGTTTACCGCCTCCCCAGTGACGTTGGCGTACACAGGAACGTTAGAATCGCAGATTGATACCTGATCAAGTGCTTGTTTAAGCCCTTCCTTGGCGCTCTCCATGAGGGGTGAATGAAAAGCGCCACTTACCACTAGCTCTTTTACCAGTTTGGCCCCCTTTTGTTTTGCGATCTCCAGTGCTTTACAAACACCGCTCACGGAGCCAGAAATGACTATCTGGCCTGGTGAGTTGAAATTCGCCGGCCGGACAACCCCTGCTGACGAGGTCTCACAGCAGATTTCATCGACAGCTTCAGGAGAGAGACCTACTACTGCTGCCATTGTGCCCATGTTTTCTTCTCCAGCTCTCTGCATCAGCTCACCTCGCAGGCGCACGATTCTTATACCGTCTTCAAATGACATGG
>JAPUKJ010000037.1 GCA_027295705.1 Ignavibacteria bacterium
AGAATGACAAATACCTCCGCATTGGATTGTTCGATTATCTCTTTATAGGCATAGGCAAAGCACGTTCCGCCACGCCGCAGATCGATGTGAGGCGCAATCGCTCCAACCAACGAGGTATTTGATGCCATTGACTCGGGACACCCGGGACCATCGGGGGGTTGAAAGTAGCCCATTAGCATCCGATTGAGTTCTTCACCGTCGGTTGGGTAAGCGGCTCCTGCGTGCGTCGCGGGGCGTGTTTTCATTTCCCGAAATTCCGTCTCTATCCGTTTTCGATGCTCATCAAATTTTTCACTATCCATCATCAAGTGAGAATCTAATGATTCGATGAGCTGGCGGATATTATCACTGAATAGAATTTGCCCCGTCTGACGGGCATACGCCATCTGGATATCAAGGATCGAATGCTCTCCATCGAAATATTGCAGAATTGTAAGAACTTCGCGGGGAACAGTAACAGGCTCAGTCACGTACTGAAAGGGGTCACGGAGATACAGCAGTTGGCGACCTTCGGCTTCTACAGGAAAAATTTCAACTGGACGTAGCTTGGGATAATCCATAGAACTCTTCTTTCTTCACATAAGGGTTTGACCGGTTGTAAATGAATTTTGAGATTACAAAAATGACGCAGTTGGGTTTGATACAGCCGCGATTCATCTACATCTTGATCAGAATTCAGGCGTGCGTAACTGACAGAGATTATAAAGCGATGCGGTGTGAAGATCAAGCCAAAAATTGAGTCGCCAGAAATTCTTTGGTACGACTCGGCGTGGAGAAGTTCTGCAATTTACGTTGATTCACCGATCTGTCTGTGATAAAATAGCTTCACGATTTGAACTCAAGACAAAGTAAAGGAGTATCGGTAAAAATTTATAGAATGCACGGACTGTCGCCTGTCGGAGGCACTCTCTTTGACTTTTGACCGGGTAGACTTTGAAGAAGGAGCATTGACCTTTGAAACTCTGAAGCGACGAAGGCAGGGGATATTTCGTTCCGTGCCCGTTCCGCAGTCATTGCTTGATGCACTGGATTTGGTACATGGGCTTAGGGAGAAATCTGGCAAGGAACGAAAGCAGCGCATTAAGTCCGTTTCTGTCGCTGTGTTCACAAGAGATACTGATTCTATCCGAATAGGATGTTTGCGATATGAGGTTTGTTTCTCATAGTGCGGAGAAATTCTTATGATTAAAGCTATCGATTTCTTCTGCGGAGCAGGCGGTTTAACAAGAGGTCTGTTGAATGCCGGAATCGCGGTGCTGGCGGGGGTGGATAACGATGAACGCTTGCGAGAAACCTATGCCTACAATAATGAGCCTAGCCGTTTCATCGGTAGCGACATCAATGTTATTCAAATCCACGAACTCCGCGAAGAACTTGGCATTCAACCTGGAGATTCAATCCTTTATGCTGCCTGTACGCCATGTCAACCGTTTTCTACACTGAACAAGCTGCAAGGCAAGGATAAACGAAAAATACTACTATTAGTCTTTGCACAAATCGTTGAAAAATGTCCACCTGATTTTATCTTAGTTGAAAACGTACCCGGACTGAATAACGCTTATGGAAAAGAAATATATAAAGGATTCCTAAAGGTTTTAAGAAGATGTGGGTTTTCGGAAGCGGCTGATTTGCTTGATGCTAAACATTTCGGGGTTCCACAAACGCGAAAGCGGTTCATCCTTGTGGCATCCAGACACGGCTCAATTTCTCTTCCTATCCCAGAGACAAATGCAAACCGGATTGCAACAGTGAGGCAGTGCATTGAAAAGTATCCTGTTATTGCTGACGGGGAAGTTCCGAAGGGTTATCCGAATCATGCTGCAAGGAAACTGCAACCTAATCATAAACGCATTGTCGCAGCCATACCAAAAAATGGAGGTAGCCGGCGAGATGTAGCTGACACTTCTATTCTCCTAAAGTGCCATCAAAGGAAACCTAATGTTCATAAAGATGTGTTTGGACGGATGGCATGGGATGAACCGAGTCCAACGTTGACGTGTCGCTGCACAGATGTTTACTGTGGTCGCTTTATACACCCAATGCAAGACAGGGGAATTTCATTGCGTGAGGCTGCTGCCCTGCAAACTTTTGGAGATGATTACGAATTTTTCGGTCCGTCCTTTCTATTTTTATCTAGCCAGATTGGTAACGCTGTCCCTGTAAAACTTGCAGAACAATTAGGGAAATCGATTATGGATTCGTGTTGACACTGAAGGGGGTATGTTATGAGTAGAGTTCCTTCTAAAACGCCATATCGAATGGTGTTTGATATTTATACCATTAAGCACCTTGGTCTGCAGATGTACTCGACATTGCCACCAGTAATCGGGGAATTGGTAGCCAACGGCTATGATGCAAACGCAACCAAGGTTGAGATTACAATACCGGAAATGCCTATTGACGAACAGACCTCAGAAATCGTCATTAGCGATGATGGAATTGGCATGTCAGATGAGGATATACGAAGCAAATATCTCATCATCGGTAGAGATCGCCGTGAAAATGAGAAGATTAATGTCACACCCGCTCCATTCTATCGCAAAATCATGGGTAGAAAAGGTATTGGCAAGTTCTCAGCCTTTGGGATTGCTAAAGAAATCGATGTAGAAAGCGTAAAAGATGGTGAGATCAGCCATTTCCAAATGAATTATGACGAACTACTGAAAAAAGCGGATGACCGGGGAATACAATTGCCATCTTTGCCTTCTACTGGAACAGTCTCCAAAGGCACAAAGATTACACTCAGATATATCACAAAGTTCAAAACACGCCGTATTCCGATTGACATAATTCGTCGAGGACTCGCTAGACGATTCGCTGTCATTGGAACACAACAACGCTTTGAGGTTGTGATTAACAACAAGCCAATCTCACCTGAAGATCGGGACCTGAAACGCTTACTCGAAAAAGACATGAACGGTGAACCATATTTGTGGGAATATGACAATGTAGATATAAAGCCCCAAACTGGCTGGACAGTGTCAGGTTGGATTGGAGCACTAAACCGTACTACAACGCCGCTTCTTGATGGAATAGATCGCGGAATTGTTCTCATGGCGAGAGGTAAGTTGGTACAAGAGCCATTTGTTTTCAACGCGGTTGTTGGTCAACAGTATGCGCTTTCTTACCTTATTGGAGAACTTCATGCTGAATTTGTTGATGAAGCGGAAGATACAATTGGAACAACTCGAAATTCATTAGTATGGGACACCGAAGCAAATATCGCTCTCAGGGAGTGGGGTCAAAAAGAGGTCAATAGAATTGCTCGTGCGTGGGCTGAGAAACGTCGTAAAGATAATGAACAGCAATTGCAAGAAAACGAGCTATATGTTAAGTTTCAAGAGCGGGCAGAGGTAATTGGTAATAAACGAGCATTAAAGATTGCAGATCGATTGGTGCGCCAAGCTATTGAGAAGAATCCTACTGCTGACGTTAAGGAGCTTGAACCAGTAATCAGAACGTGCCTTGATTTTCTAGAGTTTGATGCCTTTTGGGAAATTGTTGAAGACTTAACGGAAACAGAGTTTGAGGATACTGAAAAACTCCTCGATTTATTCAGGGAATGGCAAATTGTCGAAGCGAAAGAAATGGCAAGGGTTACTGAAGGGCGAATAATGACAATCGAAAAACTTCAGAATCTTATTGAAAAAAATGCGTTGGAAGTTCCGACGCTCCACAACTTCTT
>JAPUKJ010000038.1 GCA_027295705.1 Ignavibacteria bacterium
GGGCTTTTCCCTCGGGTGGTTTGCACTCCCCTGATTCCTCGTATGGGAACGCGAAGGTACCGTTGTTCGCTGAACGATCCACCCTTTCTTTTTGACAGAGGTCAGCGTGGTGGAAACATTCTGTATCGCATGAGTGAGGGAGGAACGAAGCAACCCCTTTGGCGCATGCTCCAATTTTCGAAGCACAGCCTGAACATCATCTGACAGTGATCGATTGGCTAGTGCAGCACGTCCCTCTTCTGTGAGGAAAATCCGCTTGATCACCTTCACGACATGAGGAGGCACAATGAGCCGCAAGCAGGCTGAAAGCGGGTAAAGATAATAGGCCGAAATTTTTTCCACAAGCTGGAATAGATTGTGCCCAAGGGGAGGCTGCTCTGCTTCCGTTTCCACAGAAAGAATGTTCCGTAAAATCGAGCGATGAAATTGCTTTTGAGGAGAAGCCTCCGATTGTCGCTCAAACACACTAACCACCAGCCCTGACACAACAGCCAATCCTAACGGCACCGTAACCGGAATTCCGACGTGAATATGAGATAGGAGATGTGGAGGGATTTGATAGGTAAAGACCTGAAACCGCCGTCCCGGCAGAACAATATCAGCAAGCATAGAAGATCGGCTTCTTCATAAAGGAAGATTCTAACAGTCGCACCACAGCCTCACAATGATAGGCTTACGACAACATAACCATTGAAAATATCGCAAGAATCTTCATGTGTTCCTGGTTATTCTGCTTTCAAGGCCCAAGTTCTCAGCAGAGATTTTTCCCGGATACATACCGGCGGTCATATCACAAATTCCTCAATAAGGGCGCAACTCATTGAAGCGGCGACAAACAGGTCGTATTGCTCGGAAAATGCAATGGAGAGTGATGCGGCTAGCAATTGGCGGATCCGTCTAGCCCGTGTTAGGCGGTCGTTGACTAATATATATTAATAGTATATATTATTGAAATGGAAGAAGCAAAACTCTTTACAAACGGTCAGAGTCAGGCCGTGAGATTACCCAAAGCATTCAGGATGTCGGGTCGTTCCGTCTATGTGCGGAATCTTGATGGCATGGTTCTTCTGATACCCAAAAAGGCTCCCTGGGATCTTCTGGCTAAGGCCTGTGAGAAATTCACAGATGACTTCATGTCCAAGCGTGATCAGGGGCCCCAGGAACGCGATGAGATGTTTAAATGAAATACCTTCTGGATACTGACATCTGTATATACACCATCAAGAAATCACCCAACAAAGTTTTTAAGCGATTGTCAGCCTGCAAAGTTGGAGATGTGGGGATTTCAGCTATTACCTATTCAGAATTGTCTTACGGTGTCTCCTACAGCCGTAAGCCAGATCAAAATCGAATCGCCTTACATGAATTCCTGGCACCTTTAGAAATCTTGGATTATCAGGCCGAAGTTGCACCAGTTTATGGGGCACTACGAGCTGAATTAAGAAAATCAGGGAAAATGTTCGGCCCATTGGACATGCTCATTGCAGCACAAGCTTTGCACATGAACTGCGTACTTGTAACCAACAACACAAAAGAGTTTAAACGAGTGAAAGGGCTAAGGGTCGAAAATTGGGCGGCCTAACCAGCAAAAGTCGCGTTGCACCAGGAGAATTCAAAGATTGGAGGTACCGATAGGTGTCCAAATCAATGTGAGTATTTTGTTGGGCTGTAAGTTCGCATTCAAGCAGTAAGCCATTTCATTGCGGAGATGCTTATAGCCAATCCATTCGTATGATTATCATGCGTATGGGGCGAGGTGTCGTTTCCACTGGCCGAGTTGCAACACTTCCAAGCCAGACGAGAGATTAGGGCCTGTGACAAAACAACTTGAACCAAATCGCACCAAGATTTATGGCAGATTTAGACCGGGAACGATTAAGGCTGGGGCATGGCACGGCTATATTGAGGATTTTTCAATTGCGGCCTGCTCAAAGATAGTCCCAGGATGAGGTGCAAAAATGGGCCGTTATTATGTCGCCAGTCCTGAGACACAACTCATTAAAACGGCGACAAAATGGCATGCTGCTCAGAAAATTCGATGGCATGTTATACGGACAGAAATTAGCAGATCCAGCTCTTATGCGAATCCGCCTAAACATTGTTTGGCAAGCAACAGACAACAATAGATGAACATTGAAGACATCATCGTCGCGATCAGAAAAAGCCAGATTCGAATTACTGACCATGCGGATGAAGAAGCCGTTGACGTTAACCTAACGTTTGATGAGATTTACTATTCTGTGATGCAGGGTGAAATCATTGAAGATTACCCAAAGGATAAACCGTTCCCAAGTTTTCTCATCATGGGTAAGAATTTTACAGGCGAACCAATCCACAGTGTCTGGGCTTATAATTCAAAGAGTCACTGGGCGGTGCTTATCACAGTCTACCGTCCAGACCCCACAAGATGGAGCGATTGGAAGGTGAGGGTAAAGAAATGATGCCATTTGAGAAATGTCCTGTATGTGGCGGCGTACTTGAAATGAAGCAGGTAGAAAAATTGCTTCGTGGTGGAGTCAACACCGTATCGCTGAAAGTGACCGCTGAAGTATGCCAGCATTGCGGCGAAAGGCTTTATGCCGAAGACGTTGTAAAGTCCTTTGAAGAAATTCGATCAAAATTACAGAAACAAGAATTTACACATTTTAGGGCACTTGGTCAGTCTTTCACCATTGATGAAGAATGGCCAAACAAGTCGCTCAACCCGACCGCATAACACCTCACGCCATTCGGGTTTTGTCGTAGGGCGGTGGGTTAGCTCAACGTTATGCATGTAAATTGAAAAGGTAGAAACTTGTGAAAGTTCAATTCTCACGCCATGCAAAAAGAAGAGGGAATCTTTAGAAAATTCCAGAATCTGCTATACGAGAAGTTCTGAGATCCTTAGATTTAGCTCAAGGAGAACATGAAATCGTCACAGAGATTCCAGGGTTTACACTCCCTGTAAAAATAGTTGTTGCCGTCGAAGGCGCGGTTAATATGGTAATAACGCAACGAAATCTCACAAATCATCCCTTAAAGAAAGAGTAAAATGAACGCAAATTATGACGATGACGTAGATGCCTTATATCTAAAATTAGGCAATGAGACTCCGGAAGGAGTCATAGGAATTTCGGAAGAAGTGAATTTAGACACAACCTCTGAAGGTAAATTGGTTGGAATAGAAATTCTAAACGCTTCACAAAAAAATAGATCTTAAAACGATTCTTTCATATAAACTTGAAGTGAATAAAAAAATCCACACTCAAAGAATTGCATAACACATATACTCGGACAACAAAAAGCCTCGCTCGCTTCTGC